>JBAXZS010000070.1:0-10298 GCA_041670175.1 Sphaerochaetaceae bacterium
AAACACACTTGCTACTTGTATGAGGCCACAAGGTATGGGACCGATTGCTCGTTGGCTTCTGGTCTCTCTTTTTCCGTGTTAATATATGGTCATGAACCCAATCACCCTAGGTTTGGGAGAGAGAGATTGCAGCCTTCCTCATGAAGGTAAAGGAGTGTTTTATGGCAAGAGAGCTAGGAGAGTTCCTTGGATTTTGCACGATAGTCTTCTTTGTCTTAGCGATGCTTAATTATGTGGTGAAATTCATCAACAGGAAATTTGGATCTTCTCTGAAGGCATACCCAAGATTCCAGATAGCATTCAGCTTCTTCCTGAACTTTATTGTCAAGTGGCATAAGTTGTTCGGTCTCTTGTCCATTATGACCCTGCTTGCCCATTTCCTCATCCAGCTCAACAATTTTGGCATCCGACTCACTGGAGTCATGGCTGCAATCTTATTGCTGGTTCAAGGGGCATTGGGGATCTATGGAGCAAAGGCAAGACATAAAGGTAAGAGCTGGATTATAATTCATAGAACCATTGCCGTTCTGCTGCTGGTTGCCATTATTGTACATGTAGCATGACAAGGATCCAAAGGAGTCTTCCTTTCTTAACCCCAACGAAACAAAACTTCAATCCTTTGGTTACTCATTGCCTCATGTCTCCGTTTTCCATGACACTGAATTGACTCAATCCCTGACTTTCTCAAGAAGAAAAACAGAAGGACCAAGTCATTGTCTCGTTGGTAATAGTCTTCTATTCAATTCACATCGTCATTATCCATAAAGGAGAATCCATTCTCCAAAAAGGCGTAATTATACTGTGGAAAAGGGGATTTGTATGAAAAAACTTCTAATCGTGGTTCTTTTGGGCCTGCTCTGTGCTTTGCCTCTATCGAGCAAAGCTTATCTTTCGGTCAATGACCTTGACCCCCAAAAACTCTCCAGTACCAAGACTTTTGATGATGTCTCAATCTGCGCAACCAGTGAGAAAGGGGTATCCATCGATTTGATCGATGTCGCTCGTACCGCAAAAGACGGGGAGATTTTCAACAGCCGCATCAAACTGGGAGGAACGGGATCGACAGCCTATCGCAGTTTAAAATTCACCGCCAAGAAAGGTGAGAAGCTCACCATATATCTCAACAGCTCCTCCAAGACCGATGCCCGCACATTGGCAATTGCAAAACAAGATGGAACGGAAGTCGCTACCATTGTCGCTGATCCTGATACGGGGACTGTCGCTGGCATGGGGACCTATGTCTTCATTGAAGATGGTGTCTATTATGTCTACTCCAAGAACAGTGGTATCTATATATATGAGATTGTAGTAGAGAAGTAATCATGAAAAAACTTACCACTTTCCTTTTTATTTTCTTTATGCTAGCACTCTCCCTCAGTGCTGAGAACTGGGTGCCTGAGATAACCAATATCCAAAGTGAGGGGAATACTGTCACAATATTGTTTAATCTCAGCACTTCAGCCACCACGGCTGAAGGTGCCGAGGTGGAGATTATTCAAAGCGATGGAACCTTGCTTACTTCAAAAAAGGTTGGCAAAAGCCGCAAGGATGCAAAGAAAATCAGTTTCGAATTAAAGAAAAGTGGGAAGTATCTGGCACAAGTGACCGCATGGAAAGGCGAGGAGAAGCAAGCGTCCGAGGCAAAGGGATTCACTTTCTCCTTGAAATTGGAAAAACCAGCGGTGACTGTGCTCAACAAAGGAAACTTCACGCTGGAGGTCTCATGGAAAAATGTTCAGGAAGCAACCAGGTATCTTGTACGTTGCTCTGACGGGACACAAAGGGAGACCTCTTCACTTCAGACGACCTTCAGCAATCTGAAACCCGATACACGCTATACCATCACAGTAAGTGCCATACGGGAAAACGAGATGGTGACTTCCGATCCGTTCATCAAGACCGCAAGGAAAGACGAAGAACGTACTTGGCTATTCACTGAATTCGGACAAAGTACAAACGCAACCTTAAACTCCTTTACCATGCATAACAGTGACGATCTGAATTTCTCATTGAAGACTTGCACTTTCAATGAACAAGATCTGACGATAAACGAAAAAGGAGGCAAGTTCACCGCATTTCATGACGGAATCTCGTTCTATTACACCACCATAAATCCCAAGATTGAGAATTTCAGCTTGACAGGTACCTTCCACGTTGACTATATCAATCCAACTGCCGACGGACAGGAAGGTTTTGGAATTATTGCCATGGACAGTCTGGGACAAGATGGCCAATCCATGGTCAACCACTACACCAATAGTGCGGCCATTATCGCAACAAAGTTCGAAGAGACCATCAACGGGGTGAAAAAGACCAGTAAGGATACTATCGGGGCCAGATTTGTCACCAACCTTACTCCCCAAATACTCCAGGGAGGAGACCAGATGATCGCCCAATACGGGACAAGCATAGGTCATGCTTTCAGTTACGACCAAAGTGATCTGGTACGCTCCAACGACGTGTACACCCTTACTCTTAAGAAGGATAATACCGGTTATCATGCGATTCTCAAACAGACGATAGCCAGTGAAGGCACTGTTGAAGAATATACTCTTTACGGGGCGGACAAACTTTCTGTCCTCGATAGCGATCATCTGTATCTGGGTTTTGCAGCTGCTCGTGGATGCAATGTCACAATAAGTGATGTCAAGTTCTCCCTCACCCAGACCAAGGACGACCCTCCTCCTGAGGAGGCCCCTCCCACATTGGTTCCTCTTCTTACCAAGATAGACAGCCCTACAAGTTACAGCAGTAGCGACTACCCCTTCACATTCATCACCAATTGTGATGGATTGCTCACAGTGAAAATTCAAAACGGGAAAACACTGGTCAATGAGGAGAAAGTAACGGCGAACAAGGATTTCGTACGACATCTCACCCTGCAGAAAGGAATCAATGATTACCAGATCATATTCCAACCTCAAAAGGATTGGCAGCCCTATCCTCATAGCGTGATGGCCAGTTATGACAAAGACACCAAGCAGTATGTGGAAAGTTACAATAGCGTCTCAATTATGCAGACGGTAATATATCTGAACTATCCTGGAACCGAGTTATACGCCTCTAAAAATGGTTCTCCTTTTGGTGATGGCACCAAGGCTGATCCCTTGGATTTGAACAGTGCTGTTTCATATTGTAAAATGGGGCAGACGATTATCCTTACAGACAGCGAATACCATCTTACCAGACCTCTTGTTATAGAGCGTGGCAATGACGGGACTCAGACACAACGCAAAACTCTCAGGGCGGCAAACCGCGCAGTACTGGATTTTTCATCTGCAGGGGGAGGCCTTCAATTATGGGGTTCCTATTGGACTATTGAGAATATCGACATCACCAACACCCCCGATAATGTGAAAGGTCTGCAAGTTGCAGGAAACAACAACATCATTCGTGCGGTAAATGCTTATGGCAATGGGGATACAGGCATCCAGATAAGCGGAACAAGTACCGAGGATTACCACAAATGGCCCAAGGACAATCTGATACTAGGGTGTGTCAGCCATGACAATTGCGATAGTGCGCAGAACAATGCGGATGGTTTCGCAGCAAAATTGACCGTAGCGGAAGGCAATCGTTTCAAGAACTGCATAGCGTATAGCAATATTGATGATGGCTGGGACCTCTTCAGCAAGATTGAAAGTGGTCCTATTGGTGCCGTGGTCATCGAGAATTGCATTGCATATAAGAATGGAAGCCTTAGTGACGGGACAGGCAAAGGTGACGGCAACGGGTTCAAGCTTGGCGGGGATGGTATCGCGGTGAAACATGTCCTGCGGAACAGCCTTTCCTACAATAATGGCGCCAGTGGCATCACCAGCAACAGCAATCCCTCTGTGGTGTTGGAAAATGTCACCAGTTATGGTAACGGGAATTACAATATCACTCTGTACGGCAAGGGAACCGGGGAACGGTATTTCAGTACCAAGGATTGCTTGTCCCTCAATGGAGGGCTTGCGGATAACATCAAGGAAGTTCCAGATCAGGATACCGGTAACAACTATTATTTCAACGGAGCCATCACTACCAACGGTAGCCAGATACTTGACAGCACTATCTTCAAAAGCACAGATACCAAAATAGTTCCTGTCGTTACCTCCCAACTTACAATAGACGTACATGGTCTCTTTTCACAAGCATTGACTGCAGGTTGCAATTTCTAATATTCATGCCCTTTTGCAGGACGGGATTTCCCGTCCTGCATCTTTTGGGTTAGAAATCGTAAAAAAAGGAAAAAAAGCACGCCTAGGATACATCCAAGAGTATTATCAAAAATATCATCAAACTCGAACAAGCCAAGATGAAAAACCAATTGTGTCAATTCGGTGAGAGTGCTACAGGCAAAGCCAAGAAGAATAATCTTCAGAGAACCAAGATATCGTAAGTCTGAAAGCAAGAAACCAAAAGGAACATAAAGAAGAATGTTCAGCAATATCTCACTGAGCATCATCATATTACCGGCAAGAGCAAGTCTGTAGGACCAGAAAAGCTGCAACTCAAATCTCATTGAAGGACTGACTTTCCTGAAAAGCAGGGTCTCGCTAAGGTTCAAATATACATAGAGGGCAAAAAGCACCCAGCGCAACCTTTTCAAGGAAGTCCTGTGGATTCCAATCTCTGCAAGGAAAAAGAAAACAATCATCCCAAGAAAGAGAGGGATGGTTATGTTGGTTACTTGGTCCATAAATGCCTTGCAACAGGAAAAACAAGATTTCTCCCGTCCTTTTTCCGTATTGTAGCGCACAAAGAAGCAAGAAAGAAGGTTTATTTTTCTAATAACAGGTCAGGCACATGTCGGGTTCCAAGACATCAGGAGGGTCCTTATGAGGTGGACAGGATCTCTCAGAAGCCATTTTCTTCTCACCAGGGACGACTTTCCAATTAAGATTTTTTTATTGAAGATTTTCATTTTTCAATCCTTCATATACAACTAATTTTGCATAATGCAAACGAATACATCAAAATAGTTCGGAAATAATTGTTTGACTATATGGAATACCGATGGTAAAATTCAATTAGTTGAAAAAACGAACTAATTAGGAGCATGCATATGTCTTGTTGCCTTTTCATTCCAACATATTGGAGTACGGAAACTCTTCAAAGTTGGAAGATATTTGACCATCCCTCCCCCATCACTGAAGATGGGACTTTGGGAAGAACGCTAAAAAATCTTCAAGATATCGGATTTTCAGATCAGATTGTGGTTCTTCCTATTCCTTGTTCTTTGGATATCACTCAGAAAGTACAAGAGATTTGCAAAAAAACATCCCTCCCTCTTTCTGTCATCACCAATGATGAATATACCAAACTGTCCGATATCCTGAAAGAAACAGGGTTCTCTGGTACCGATTTTTCCCTTATTGATTACAATACCTATGGGGGAGCACGGAATATAGGGCTTGTGTATGCAGCCATGCATGGTTTTGACCAGATTATCATGATTGATGATGATGAGTGCATCGATGCAGATTACAAAATCAAGGCGCTTGCCCATATTGGAGAAAAATGCCAAGGCCGATTGGTATTGGGAAAAACCGGATGCGTCAAGGACGCACAAGGGAACAAGGTATATGATGGGCAAAAAGGTCCCTGGGGTAACAATTGGCCAAAGGACGAACTCTTTAACCAACAAATCAAGCAATATCTTGATGCCCCTGAGAATCTGATGAGATGTTCTCTTGGTTTCGGGGGGAACATGGTCATCGATCGGAGGCTGTTCACTCAGGTCCCGTTCGATCCGGGTGTGACCAGGGGTGAGGATGACGATTATCTTCTGAATTGTCGATACTGTGACTATGATTTCTTCTTTGACAAAGACCTGTTGCTTTTGCATCTTCCTCCAGAACGTTCCAATACCTTTTGGAGCAGGCAAAGACAGGACATCCTCCGTTTCCTGTATACCAGAGAGAAAATCAAGGCCTTGGGAACCCCTCAGGAGAATATTGGAATGTTCCTCAGGTATTTCACTGGGGAAGATTTAGAAAAGAAGGCGGTTTATTCCAGCATTGAGGCGGCTTTGCATTTCGTCCAGACGAATGAGAAGGAGTTCAAGGAGTTCCTTGAGAATGCAAAGACTGTGGTTGCCTATGACCATGCAGCACTTGCAGAAAAAGCAGAGTCCTTCAAGCGTATGATACCAAGTTGGCAACACTCAATGGCCATGTTATGGAAATAAAGAAGCACCGTATGAGGAAAAAGACTCGAAATGCAACAAAAATCTGCAAGGCTCTTTGGCAACATCCTCGGGATAGCAGGATAGATTTGTCCAAACGGCTGGGACTTGATAAATCCACGGTAACTTCAGAAATCTCAGAATTAATCAAAGCAGGAGTTATTTGTGAATTGCCCAAACAGGATACGGTCTTTTCTTCCTCTGGTACGGGACGAAAGCCCATCCCTCTTGCCATCAGCAAAGATTATGGAATCGTCCTTGGCCTTTCCATTCAAGCCGGCTCATACTCTTTGGTTGTGGTGGATCTTGTGGGTAACATGGTGTTCTCTAAAGACGTGGAGGAATCAATCACCCAAAAAAACGCCATCGAATCAATCACAAGAATCTACGAGGACTTCGTTAAAAATCTCTCCAAGGATGCACCTAGATGTTTTGGCATGGGCATCGGATTTGGAGGTTTGATTAATCAGGAGGATAGTTCAGTACAGTATTCGGTACCTTTGGATATAACGGAGAAATTTACTTTTCTCGATGAGATAAAGAGAAGAATCCCGGTGACCGTCACCTTGGAAAACAATGCGAACTGCTGTGCATGGGCACAGCTTGCCTTCCTGCATGATACTGCTCATAAGAATTTCCTGTTCATTCTTCTCGAATTCAAGCAGGTCCTCGTACCCCACCAGAAATATGGTGGGGTAGGTATCGGGTTAGGCATTGTCATCAATGGAAAAATTTACCATGGTACCAATTCCTTTGCAGGAGAATTCAGAAGTGCCTTTTGCAAAGAAAACAATGATGAACAAATGTCAATCTCCAAGGAAGAAATGAATAAAATTCTGGAGAATCCTGTGATATTCACCCGTTTCATTGAGGAATTGGCTGCAAACATCGCAATGTTTGCAAATACACTGGATATCGGAGAAGTGTTCGTTGGCAGCGACATGGAAAGCCAAGGCAGAGCCTTTTGCAAGGCCTTGGAAGAAGCAATCTCCCGCAATTGGATTTTTCCTGTGGAAAAGGAAGTACCCATCAAATATTCATCCTACGGATCCGGCACCATCGCTTACGGGGCGACGGGAAAACTCATCCAGACATTATTCGACTCAGGGATTATTCCTTGAAAAGGATTGACCGAATGTAGCATGCATGGCATGAAACAATAAAAAAAAGGAAGGAAAGGAAGTATGAAAAAAGTAAAAACACGCGTACTAGTTGTTCTCCTGCTGATGATTGCTCCTTTTGTGCTCTCAGCTAATGGCACAAATGAACAGGCACCGACAAAAGCTCCCACGAACACGGCTGCTTCGAAAATCACCCTCAATGTCCTGGACTACAGTGATGCAACTGCTCCTGGTTATGAGGAATTCCAAAAAGTCTGGCAACAATTCACCGAGGGAAACCCAGAAATCACCTTGAAGAAGGAAGACCTTACCAATGAGGCTTTCCATCAGAAGATGGCTGCGTATGTTGCTGCAGGAACGATTCCTGATGTGATGTACATGTATCCTTCTGGAAGATCTGCTGTATTACATGAAAAACATCTGGTAAAAGATCTTGCACCGCTACTTGGCAGTGATTTTCTGAAGGATTTTCTTCCTGCTGCCATCAATACAGATGATCAGAGCGGTCATTATCTGGCCATGCTCCCCCAGTCCATTTGCTACTCCAGCGTGATGTTCGTCAATACCAAGCTCTTGAAGGATTACGGGCTTTCCATGCCAAAGACCTATGAGGATCTCAAGGTAATGGTCCCAAAATTGAAAGCAAAAGGCATCCAGACCGTACTCATGGCAAATAAGGATGATTGGGTGATGCAATCCTGTCTTTTCTCAACTATTGCTGGACGTTTCGTCAACAAGGAATGGATCAATGAAGCAAAAGAAGGGAAAGTGAAGTTTACTGATCCTGAGTTTGTGAATGCTCTCAAGTTTGTCGATACCCTGTACAAGGATGGAGTCATCTCACGGAATACCATTCAACTTTCCTATGGTGAAGTCCCCGGACTTTTCGCCTCTGGAAAAGCCGCATTCCTTATCGATGGTGATTGGAGGCAGAATGCCTTCATCACTGATAAGTCTTCCGGCCAGGCGTTGATCAGTCCTGAAGACCAGAAAAACAACATCGCATTGGTGGCGTTCCCAGCCATTCCCAATGAGAAATATCCTGGTGTTGTTTCTTCCACTCTCGGCTGTGGATATGGAATTTCTTCAGAAATCCCTGCTGGATCCGAAAAGGAAAAGGCTGCCGTCAAACTTGTGAAATATCTCTATTCACATGACGTGCAGAAATTGTATCTTGAGAAGGGCAAGTACATCACCTCAAGGACCGATGTCGTCAGTGACCAGCTGGAGCCATTAACCACAAAGATGATGCAGTATTACTCAACTATCGATACTACTTGTTATGTGCTTGATTCAGCACTTGATCCAAGCGTCTACACCGTACTTAACAAGGTGCTTCAGGAGATTGGGCTCGGGACAAAGACACCGGAACAGGCTGCGAATGAAGTGCAGGTTGCGATGGATGCTTATCTCGCCACCAAGGCAAGCAACTGATTTCTCATGCCTAAGCCCAAAAGGGCTTAGGCATTCTTGTAAAGGATTTTCTATGAATACAAGTAACAAGGTAAAAAAAAAGCATATCGATGGATGGTCATCCCGTCTTTTGTAATTTATTTGTTTGTAATGGCATTCCCCATCGTTCTCTCCCTTGTCCTTTCATTAAGTAATTTTAGTGGAGGAAAGATATTCGGTAGCGCTCAATGGAGATTGACTGGATTCCAACAGTATGGAAAATTGTTTACCGATCCGTATTTTTGGCATGCATTTAAAAATAATATACTCGTCGTACTTGTCTCCGTTTTCGGCCAATTGCCACTTGGACTCTTTTTTGCTTATTTGATTTACCGGAAAATTGTAAAGTTTGGTGAGTTCTGGCAGGGAATACTTTATGTCCCCTCCATCATTTCCGTAGTTGTCATCGGTATCATGTGGAATCTGATTTTTTCTCCCTATGGTCCCTTGTCCGAAATTGTTAACAAGTATTATTCCCTTTCTTATGCATCAAATCTCTCAAAGATAATCGCTGGATCAATCGGAAGCCAAGGAAAACTAGCCATCTCAGACAATCTGATAGCAAGAATCATTGCTCTCAATCCCCAATCGGTTGCCTCAACATTTTCGAACCCGCAGGTCGAGCTTAAGGATTTGCTCATAAGCATGGCAAATATGGGTATCCCTGAAATCCAAGCTGATCTGACTCATCTATTCGCCCCTGTATGGTCAACAAGTTTTCTCAACAAAGAAGGAACCGCAATGATTCCTATCCTCTTTGTCACACTCTGGTGCTGGACTGGTATGTATCTGATTCTTTTCCTTGCGAATATGCAGAAAATCAACCCACAGACAATCGAATCCGCACAAATTGACGGGGCAAAGGAAAAAAGTATCCTCGCCCATATTATTCTCCCTGAACTCTCAGGAGTAATCATGAATGCTGCAATCCTTTGCATCGCAGGTTCGTTGAACTCATTTGCACTGATTTATGCCATGACGGGTGGAGGCCCTGCAAGGATAACACAAGTCCTTTCAATCTATATGTATGAAAAAGCATTCATGGGCACTCCTGATTATCCATTGGCAAATGCCATTTCAATAATGATGGTGGCATTCAGTCTTTTGCTTATCGCCCTAACACAAAATGTAAAAAAACGATTTGGAGACCAAAATGAGTAGTAAATTCAGACAAGAACATACCGTTGGTTCATTTCTATGGAAATTCTTTGCCTATCTGATAATGATTGTTTTTGCTCTCTTGGCAATTTTCCCCCTGATATGGCTTGCAATTAACTCGTTCAAGACAACAGTGGAATTCCAAGCAAACATGATTGGTCTTCCCAAGAAATTCTATACCCAGAACTATAGTGGAGCATGGAGGATTGGCAATTTTGGAGTCCTCTTTGGGAATTCCGTACTTTACACCTTGGTTTCCGTATCTGTCGCTGCGTTCCTTTCGCTTCTTACTGGCTTTGGTTTTGCAAAATTACAACAGAAATCTACAAAACCAATTTATTCAATCTTTATATTGGGAATTCTCCTTACCACACAGACCCTGATGGTGCCAATTT
>JBAXZS010000071.1:0-10159 GCA_041670175.1 Sphaerochaetaceae bacterium
GAGTAAATGCCGTCAAACTCCAGTTGCATGCCTTGCCATCTCTTCAAGATTGAACAGAAGGAGACCGTGGTATCGAAGACACAAGGCGCCACAAATCCATCAGTCTGGCTGGAGAGCAGGCAGGTAGCCACAGGACAAGCCTCAACACCAAGCATTTCCAATGCCGGAATCATAACCGTCAGGGAGCTCTTGCCGAAAGAGGACAAGTCTGAAAACAAAGCACACCGATAACTCATGAATTCAACAATATTATAGTTCCTCAAAACGAGCAAGTGTGATATCGTTATATATACATACAAACCTATGACAGGAGAGACCCATGCTCATCTACGACAGTCGCACTAGACTTCCTATTGCTGATAATGAGATTGATCCATTCGCTGGCCAAATGCCAACCGTTACAGAGATACAGAAGTCTCTTGATTCGATGATACTCAGCGCCTCGGGCTGGAGAAAAGTCTTTGCTATCAGCAAGGACGAGGAGGACTTCACTCCGGTCATTGCACAAAGCGATGCGATCCTCATCGCCTATGCGGCATTAATCCTGAGTTCGTATATCAAGGAACACAGCAAGGAACCATCAGTACTCATCGGCATCGATGCCCGGCCCACGGGGCCTATCATTGCAGAGATGGCCATAAGGATGTTCCTCTCACAAAAGATACAAGTACATTATCTTTTCATTGCGGCGGCTCCTGAGATAATGGCTGATAATCTGCGGAACAGCGAGGGAGGGGATGCCTTCTTCTATATCTCGGCCAGTCACAACCCGGTAGGGCACAATGGTATCAAATTCGGCGCCAAGGGAGGAGTCTTCAACGGAACCATCACCAGCGTGTTCGCTGACAAACTCAGGACCATGGTCAAGGATAAGAGGAATATCGACCTGGTCCAGGAACTCTCAGCCTCGGTGACAGATGAGCAGATGCTCCAAGTACTTCTCGATGTTGATGTGCAAAAGACCCGTGCTTTGAAATATTATCAGGATTTTGTCCTGGAGACAGGGTCGACTACTCTTGAAGAGCTCAAAAACGCCATAGTTGCAAATCCGTTGGGAATCGTAGCAGAGTTCAATGGAAGCGCCAGATGCAACAGCATCGACATCCCGTTCCTGAAAAAAATATCGGTGGTGCTTAACACACTCAATGACAAGCCTGGAGAGATTGTCCATGCCATAGTCCCCGAAGGAGGGAACTTGGAGCTTTGCCGCAAGACGGTGGAATCCAAGCACAAGGAGAATACCATCTTCAATTTTGGTTATGTTCCTGACAATGACGGGGACCGGGGCAATATTGTGGTGATGGATAACATCCTGCGCAAGGCTGTCATTCTTGAAGCACAGGAGGTATTTGCCCTGGTAACCATGGTCACGCTCTCCGAGATGAGACTGAAGAATCCTGATGCAAGGCTGGCTATTGCGGTCAATGGACCCACCTCATTGAGAATCGACCGCATTGCAGAAGTTTTTGATTGCAAGGTGTTCCGAAGTGAAGTTGGCGAGGCGAATGTCGTCGAGCTCGCCCAAAAGCTCAGGGATGAAGGCTATCTGGTCAAGATCCTTGGAGAAGGCTCAAATGGGGGAAACATCACCTATCCAGCGAAAGTCAGGGATCCGATGAACACCATAGTCACCTTGCTGAAGCTTTTAGGCAAAAGCGAGCTCTACACCTATTGGTGCAGGCAAAACAAGCAGGATGTCCCCCGGAAGGTCACAATCGGTGCCGCTCTCAGGTCACTGCCGGTTTTTACCACCACAGGCGCTTTTAGTGCCGAGGGAAAGATGCAGGTGCATCAGGAACCAGGCAAACTCAAGAGTAACTATGAAAAGCTGTTCCTGCTTCAATGGGAAGAAAGAAAAGAATATCTGAGACAGCAATTTGGCCTTTATGGCTACGTTGTCTATCAGACGGAAGGCATTAACTGTCTGACTGGCATGGGAGAAAAGTTCAGGCATGCTCCTTACAAAGGGGGTTTCAAGATTTGTTTCACTGACAAATATGACATGGAGTGTGCGTTCATGTGGATGCGTCCCAGCGGTACCGAGCCGGTATTCAGGGTTTTGGTCGACAGTGAAGGAGAGAGCCAGGTCCGTCATGACTACTTGTTGTCATGGCATCGCTCCCTGATCGAGCAGGCGGACAAGCCCTAGTTGTCCATATCCCAAATCTCATTCAGCAACCCTGTGAGAGTCTCTTCCCTGAGATGTTTTGTCTTCAGCTCACATTCCCATACCACAATTGTCTTGTATCCCATGGATAGCAACTTGGCGATGTCACGTTCATCACGCATCTTGTTCCTCTGGATTTTCTTTTCCCAGAATTCCCTGTTTGACTGGGGAAGCCGGAACAGAGGACAATTCTCGTGAGCATGCCAAAAACAACCATTAAGAAAAATGACGCAATGATATTTAGGCAATACGATGTCTGGTCTTCCTGGAAGATGCGCATCATTGACACGGAAACGTAGCCCTTGGCGAAACAAGTATCTTCTTACCAAGAGCTCCTGCTTGGTATCCTTCCCTCGTATCGAGGCCATGATTCTACTTCGCTTTGAAGGGGAGAAAACATCACTCAAATACTCAAGCCTGCGATTGCAGCTCCGATGGTCGGAGAGTCCTCGACCTTGACCAACGTGACATACCTTCCATACTCCAGCTGCAGATACTGATGAAGATAGTACTCGGTATATTTCTTAAGGGACTCGGTCTTGTAGAACGTGGTTCCATCCGCATTGATGCACACAGGACGGCGAGGATCCCTGCCCATGCCACTCTTGAGCACGGCTGCAGAGAGATTCGCCGCAGTAAGCTTTGCCGCCTTGGCTATCAAGGAATCAATGATTATCCAAAGGGCAAGTTGGTCATCCTCGTTACCCTCGGTACATCTGACCAGCGCATACTCACTATTGAAAGGCATCTCCAGATAATTGCTCATTACGGGAGTCGATAGAGGCTTGCAGGTGGCAAATCGTTGAGCGAATGAAGAGGAGAGGACTCCCTCCTCGCAGGCTTTATCCAAGACCAACTCGCACTGCGGCCCTAGATAGGCCCCACTGATCATCTTCTCCATGTGATATTGCTCGGGTTTCTTCGTGGAAGCGAAGAAAAGCTCATCCAGCTTGCCACATTTGACATTGAAGTTGCCGCTCTCTATATTTACGATCTGCTTACCTTTGGGAAGGTTCCCGATCTTCTTGATATTCGCATTATCCTCGGTATAGGCGACATTGGTGCCGGTTCCAAGGATGAAGCCGATATAACTATCATAGGCTTTGCATTTTTCCGCAGCCTGGCCGGCAAGCAGGGTGGCCACAGTGTCATTGAGCACCGCCACTTTCTTGTTTGATACATCATGACCACGACGGGCAAGTTCCTCAAGAAGACTGGCTCCGACAGGCTTGCCAATCACTTCGGGAGCCTTGATCTCCTTGCTGAACATAATGGGAATACCGTCATGTCCACTGGTGATAGTCGCCGCATACGAGAAACAGAACCCGATATGGTCGCTCTTGTCGATCAGACGTTCCACCTGGTCGGCGAAAACACCAAAGAACTGCTGTGCGGAGACTTCGCTCTTGATACCTGGCATGGAGGTCTTTTGAAAATCACTAATTATCGCCTTTCCTTCCTCGTTGAATCTGACAAGACAAGTACGAAAATTGGTTCCTCCCGCATCAAGGACAATGACATCCTCATTGAGGGGAATGCTTTCTTGGACTTGGGTATAGGTCGCTATCATGGGAAGGGAACTGCTGTTCTCCCGGGTCAAACCTGATTCCATTTCCTCTTCAAACTGCTTCAGCAGGGAATGCATCTCGACACAATCGGGACTTACCCCCCAGCTCTTCAGGAATTCTTGTGTACGAGAGATGATATCACTCATAATCCACACCTCCAATTGTGATGATTATTCTAAATATGAGAACCTTCAGTGTCTACACACCAGTGGCCTCCAATTGTTTTGGCTTGATGGACAGCCCTTGTTCCTTGGTATTTGTTATCTCAAACGTTCCCTTGACATGGACAGGCATTGACAGCCGGCTTCCTCTCACCCACACATCCACCAAGGTCTCAATCGGCTCAAGTGGCTTGGCGGTAAGAACAGAACTGAAAATATCGGACAACCCCAGCCCGACCGGGAAGAGAGGCACCACTGTTCCAGTGAGCAAGGCTTCCCCTTCTTTCCAGTCATGGACTGTCAGGTAAGTCCTGGCCAGTTTGTCCAGGGGACCGCTTGCACTGGATACCAGCTGGGAAAACCAGTTGCCATTCTCTTGAGGTGGAGGAATGACTGCAAGATAGTGAGAGAGATCACTTTGGGACAAGATAAGGGAACTTGGCAATGCCTGTCTTTCCTCCTTGGCAAGAGTGCATCCAGGCAGGATGTACTGGGGCGAAGCGACATACCCTGCACAATTGACAATGCAACTATCAGTGATTGCCGCAACAGCAACAATGACATCATTTTGAGAGGGAGAAGCAAAAATGGAGCTGCAAAAGACGCCACAAAGAAAAACCACCAACCATTTTTTCATAGGACTATCCTACCACAGGAAGGGCCAAATATGGTATCATTGATTCATGCAAATATCCAAACCCACCTTGCTTTGGTATGACCTTGAGACTTTCGGCCTTAATACACGATATGACCGCATTGCACAATTCGCCGCCCAGCGTACAGATATGGAGCTTAACCCAATCGGGGACAGCATCGTACTCTATGGAAAAGTCAGCGACGACTATCTTCCGGATCCCTTGGCCTGCCTGCTTACCGGCATCACCCCCTCTGATACGGAAAAAGGGCTTTGCGAATATGAATTAATCCAACGAATCAACAAGGAGTTCTCTGTTGCAAACACCACGGTATGTGGTTTCAACAATATCAATTTCGATGATGAGATGATTCGTAGCGCATTGTATCGTAATTTTTTTGATCCCTACGAACGAGAATGGAAAAATGGTTGCTCCCGCTGGGATATCATAGATTTGGTGAGAGCGGCCCACGACCTGAGGCCAGAAGGAATCCTCTGGCCCCCCAAGAATCCAGAGAACGGGAATCCTGTATTCAGGCTTACCGAATTGACCAAGGCCAACAATATTGAGCAAAAGGGGGCCCATGATGCCATGGTGGATGTCAATGCGACCATCGCTATAGCCAGACTCCTCAAAAACAAGCAGCCAAAACTTTATGACTACTACTTCAAGCTTCGCAAGAAGGAGGCGGTCAAGCAGGTGGTCAGGACTCCTTTTGGAGAGCCGGTGCTCTACACGGCAAGTCGTTTCACCAATCCTAATGGATGTTCAGCCATGATAGTCCCGCTCACCCCTGCAAAGGATATGAGCAATTCATTCCTTTGTTTTGATTTGAGCAAGGACCCCACAAGTTTGTTCACGGCGACAAGCGAACAGATAAAAGCGACGGATGGTTTGTTTTTGCTGGCAACCAACCGCTGTCCCTTTGTCACCGCCATATCGCCCGTGTTCCCTGACGAGGGAATGCTCACCAAACTCGGTATCAACAAGACTTCCTGCATGGCAAGATATAATCTAATCAAAGAACAGAATTCCTTGATCCTTACGCTCAGGGAAATCAGCTCAAAAGAGGATTACAAGGATGTCGATGACACTGATTTTGAGATTTACAGCGGAGGATTCTTCAGTGACTTTGACAAGAACCAGTTCATTCTTATCCATCAGGCCCAGCCGGGAGAAAGACTTTCCCTGAATATCAAATTCCAAGACAAAAGAGTCTTTGAGATGCTTTTCCGGCATATAGGACGCAACTATCCTGAGGTGCTAACCGAAGAGCAACAACGTCAATGGAAGAGCTTCTGCGCAAACCGCATTCTCAATCCCCCAGGGAACATAATGATAAACTGGGATTTCTTCAACAGAAAGATTATGGAAAGAATGGAGAGCAATGAGACTGAGCCGAAACAAAAGCTCATCCTCTCCAAGCTCAAGGACTACAAAGACAAATTAGCCCTTCGTATTTTCTCCTGACAAAACCTTCCCCGTCCCTCGTATACGTGAGCAATTGCTTACGTATCTTTTTTTACGTGAGAAAAAAGTGTCGTTTCCCCTACTTCCAACCGAAAACCCTCTTGCCGAATTCTCTTTCAATCAGTAGCATCAGCCCGACATGAAAGGAAAAAGAATCAGAAAAGCCACTCCCTATCTTTATTTGGTACCGGCCTTGTTGCTGGCATTCCTTTTTTGTTACCGGCCTTTCTTCCTTACTATTCTTGACAGTCTCTATAATGTCTCCCTTAACGGAGTTCGTCTCAAGTTCGTGGGATTATCAAACTACCGAAGACTGTTTGCAAGCGAAAGCTTTCATGACAGCTGGAACAACACCTTGCGCTTCACCGCCATTTTCGCTCCTGTCAATCTCGTGATCACCTTCTCCTTGGCTCTGCTGTGCAATACAAACACAAAAGCCTCACGTCTGAGCCATACGCTGATTATCCTTCCCATGGCAGTGGCCATGAGCAGTGCCGTGCTCATACTCAAGACCATCTTCGATCCGAACGTAGGTGTGCTCAATGTAATACTTAATAAGGACATCCAATGGTTCAGCACCGCCCGTGATGCGATGAGCATGCTGGTGGTCGTTGGTCTGTGGCTTGATATCGGATTCGATTTCCTTCTTTTCAGCGCCAGTCTCAGGAACATCCCCAAAGACCTTGAGGAAGAGGCAAGCCTGGAAGGTGTCACAATTTGGGAACGCCTCAGGTATCTCGAGATTCCTTTGAGTGCGCCGATACTTGTATTCGTACTCAGTAACAATATCAAGGACGCCATGCTGATGGTGTCCCCTGTGATGATACTCACTGAAGGTGGTCCTTATCGTTCCACTCAGACATTGGTGTATCAGATGTATCTGGAGGGTTTCAAAGGGGGGAACATCGCCCTAGGGTCGGCCATCGCCACAATCGTGTTCCTCGCGACATTCCTCTTCCTCTTGATCTTGCTTGCATTCCAAAAAAGGCGGGTGTATTTCCAATGAGCAAAACCATCCGCAGCATCCTTTCCCTCTTGTTGGCCCTAATTATCATCTTCCCAATCCTCTATTGCTTCAGCGCATCGTTGTTCGCACGTACGGACTTTAGCACGAGCCCTGCCAGATTCTTGCCCACCACAGTCACTTTCTCCAACTATGCAAGGGCTTTCAAGGCATCAAACCTGGCACGTTTTCTTGTCAATTCTCTAATTTGTGCCACCGTCGGGACCTTCTTGAGAATGTCCATCTCCCTGTTCAGCGCTTACAGCCTTACCATGTTCCATTATAAAGGACGATATGCCCTGTTTATCATCATCATTGCCACCATGTTGCTGCCAGGAGACGCCCTGCTTATCCAAAACTATGTGACAATACAACGCCTTGGACTGACCGATACCTACCTGGGACTGATCAGCACCAGTCTGCTGGCCCCCACCAGCATTTTCATTCTCAGGCAATTCTTTCTCACTGTCAGCAAGGAATATCGCGAGGCGGCCTACTTGGAGGGTTGCTCGGATACTCGCTTCATGGTCACCTTGCTTATTCCTATGAGCCAAAGTCTCATCGTAGCCTTAACCGTGCAATCCTTCATTCAGATATTCAATGATTACCTATGGCCCTTGCTTGTCACCAACTCAGAGATGATGCGCACTGTGCAGGTTGGTATAACGATGCTGGGATTCTCCGAATCCTTTGACTATGGGCCACAATTCGCCGCCATGGCGACGTTGATGTGCCCGATGCTTATATTGTTCATCGTATTCAGGAAAAAGATTTACGAAGGGGTCAGCACCCGCTTCTCAGGAAGGTAAGAAAATGAAAAGAAGATCTATTGGATTTTGCATTGTATTGTTGATGGCTCTCGGCCTTTTCGCCCAAGGCAAGAAGGAGAACGATACCCAGGGAATCACCACCATCACTTGGTGGCATTCCAATTCGGGACTGCTCCAGGAAGCCACGGACGCGATGGTCGGTAGGTTTAATGAGACCATAGGGAAGGAACAGGGAATCAAGGTACAGGCGGTGTACCAGGGCAAGGCGAGCGATGTACTTACCAAGATAAAGGCGATTGATCAAGGAGGAAACAACTCGTCCTTACCGGATCTTGTCCAGTTGGATGCCCAGGCCATCCTGGATATCAGGGATAATCCTGTCTTGATCGATGCCGAGACCCTTGCCAAGGAAAACAACTACGATCTTTCCCAGATTGTTGAGTCTGCCCGTCTTTCCCAGACATACAAGGGCAAGATGATCGGCATGCCGTTCAACAGCTCCACAATCCTGCTTTACTACAACAAGACAGCCTTCGACCAGGCGGGTATCAAGGAAGCTCCAAAGACACTTGACGAGCTTGCCACTGATTCACAGAGGCTTCTTCTCAAAGATGACAAGGGGACAATCCTCCGTTACGGATTCAGTGGAGTACCCACCACCTACGAGCTGTGCGCCTGGCTTGGCCAGCAAAACGGCTTGTCTCTTATCTGCGACATGAACAATGGGCACGATGGCATCCCGCAAAAAATGCTTTTCGATAGCAATGGCACCATGGATAATTTTCTTACTAAATGGAAACAACTGTATGCCACAGGAGCTCTGGATACCGCAACAAGTGGCATCAGCGCAAGCTTTGCCAGTGGAAAGACCGTCATGATGGTGGCCTCCACTAGCCAGCTCACCACAACACTTGAGATGATTGGTGACCGTTTTGAACTCGGAGTTGCAAACCTGCCCGCCGTCGATGACAAAGCCACCGGGGGAGTGAATATCGGAGGCGGGGCATTGTATACCCTTGATAATGCCAGCAACCACAGCAAGGAGACCTGGCAATTCGTACAATTCGCTGTCTCAGCGGAAGAACAACTGGCCTGGCATATCGCCACTGGATATTTCCCTGTCAATTCAGGGACGTATGAACTGGATGCCTTTAAGCAACATGTCCAGGATAATCCACTTTTCGGAATTGCCATCAAACAGATGCGTGAAAGCAATCCTCAATTGCAAGGTATCTGGGTACCCTCAAGTTATCAGATATATTATGCATTCCAGAGTGGCATACTCAAGATGCTTACCGAAAACAAGGATGTGCACGAAACCACTCTTTCCCTGGCAAAGGAAATCGATGGATATTTGACTGATTATCTGAACATGCAGGCGACTAAATAGAATCCGTCTGCTTGGCAAAGCGACATTTCTGACGGAAGGAACACTCCTGGCAACCACTGCCAGGACATTGTTGCCAGTCCATGTCGCTTTGCAACTGCCTGATATGCCAGGAAAGATCATCTATCCTCTTCTCCAGTACTGCTTGCTTTGCCATGGCCTCTGAAAGTTTGTAACGGTACTGGCGGAGCAATTCCTCACGTCGCTTTGAACCATCACTATCACCCGGACCGAGACTGATGATTGTCTTAATCTCTTCCAAGGAAAAATCCAATTCCTTGAGTTCAAGAATTCGCTTCAGGTATACCAAGTCCCTATCGGTATAAGTCCTTTGTCCACCTTCCGAGCGACCTTGAGTCTTGAGCAACCCCAGGTCCTCATAATAACGGACGGTACGGACGGTCACGTTGGCATATCTTGCTAATTCTCCGATGCGATAGGTTTGCATGCCTTATTTGTAGCATATCAGGGGAAAACTGTCCATGTTGAATCAAAATCCCCAATTCCATGGCACATAAGAATATGAAATACGAAGAAAACAAACTCCTCAACCTTGACATCAAGGAAATTGAGGTCTGCGAGAGACCTAGGGAGCGGTTGGAGCTCAACAGCGCCAAAAACTTGTGCGACTTGGAACTTTTGATGATTCTCCTCGGAAGCGGTAGCAAAAGCCGACCAGTGAGGCTGATAGCCCAGGACTTGTTGGAACTATTGGACAAGAACCTCGATGTGGATCGGGAGGCCATCGACAAAATTGAAGGTATCGGGTTGGCAAAAAGTTGCATCATCAGCGCGGCATTGGAACTAGGAAGGAGAAAAGGAAAAGTAATGAAAAAACAGATTATCTCACCTTCCGACTTGTACCCGGTTATAAGTCATTATGCCCAGAGATTGCAGGAACAGTTCCTGGCAATAAACCTTAATGGTGCCCATGAGGTGCTTTCCATCAATGTGGTATCCTTGGGAACTGTCAGCAGAACCTTGGTACATCCCAGGGA
>JBAXZS010000072.1:0-9964 GCA_041670175.1 Sphaerochaetaceae bacterium
CAATCTTTTCCTTCGGAGGATTCATTACGAATGAGAAGAGGTTGATGAAGCCTTCAACCGAGTCCCTACCGAAGTAGTGGCATACTAACTAAAATGATATTCTGCATATAAAAACTCCAAAAAGTATGGAGAATTGTTAAGCCATATTTGCCTACTCTTTGGCGTTTACTCAAACTCTCTGACAGTTAAAATATTTCCAGATTACATTTTGGAAATTACTCATACCTTCGCCGTCGACATTTCTTGGAGCAATAGAGCTTCTTTCTTTTTCCCGGTATGAGTATGAGCTCCTTTCCGCATTGCCTGCAATGGCTCTCACAGGAAGGAACCGACAACGCATTTGGAATTCCGTCTTCGACCTGTTCGGCATTATGGCAGCACCTCCTGACCGTGGTCTCACCACATTTGACTTTCCTGGCAATGGCCTTATAGCTCATTTCTGCTTCTCTCAACCTGATTATGGTTCTCTTCCGTCTGTCCTTCAGCATGATTTCTCCTTGGCACACACATACGGATTATAAAGAAAGAATAGTCAAGCTAATTTTGCTTCATATCAAACTGTTGCAAATTTTGTAACAGTTCAATTGAAGGGAGGCCGGTACATAGAACGGCAGATTTCATTTTTTTAATCTCGATGTCATTACCTTCGTCTATTTATGTATTAATTCGTCCAAATCATACAGCGTTTTGGACGAAGAGAAATTACACCTGGACAAAACTATCTCGAATCAATGGCTGAAGCGTTGACGTAGTATGTGTTTCGCCCGCTGCCCATCCTGATGATCCGTCCTTCATCGCACAAGGCTTTTAGGGAACTGAGAACTGATGAACGTCCAAATGATGGGCAAGCGACAATAGCATCGGAACTGGTGAACTTCCCAATGATGCTTTTTGCGTATGTCAGCACCACATCATAAGCAGAACTCTTCACATCCGTCAGCTGAACCCGCTGCTCAAATTCGACATAGCATCCAAGAACCATTTGAAGCATATATTTTACGAATGGCGTCGGATCATTCTTTCCATCCTGCCATTGAAAATCAGACTGTCCCAAGGCCTCGTAATAAGCATCCTTCGATTTCTCTATCTGCTTCTCAAGACTGATGTACTTGCCTACTTCATAGCCACATTTATACAGGAGCAGCAATGTGAGAAGCCTGCTCATGCGCCCATTGCCATCATTGAAAGGGTGGATGCAGAGAAAATCGCAGATGAAGACTGGTATAAGGACAAGAGGGTCAATTTGTTCAAGACTGATAGCTTTCTCATAGCTATCGCAAATGGCCTCAATGGCATCCGGTGTTTCGTATGGAGCCATAGGAGTGAATCTGACCGCCTGTGAGCCGTCCTGCATGGTCTGAGCAATATAGTTCTGGACATTCTTGAATTTACCGCCATAGGACACGTCAGCTTTAGCCATCAAGTCCCTGTGAAGCTGAAGAATAACAGCAGGTTTTATAGGGACGTAATCATGGCTTTCGTGAATTGTATTGAGTACATCACGATAGCCGAGAATCTCTTTCTCATCGCGGTTGCGTGGAGATGTCTTCTCTTCCATAAGCTGGCGCATCCTGGTGCTGGTCGTGACAATGCCCTCTATCTTATTGGATGCTTCAGTGCTTTGAATCTTTGCAATCTCGACAAGCCTGTCAAGCCCAGCCGACTTCTGGCGTATGAACTGTTCCTGACGCCCCTTGTGCTCATGGATCTTGGCTACATAGGAAAGGATATCAGAATCCCATAGTCTCTCTGACAATTGGGAATAATCAAAGCTTCTCATTCGGCATCCTCCAGTCTTTTTGTTATTTCGTCCAAACTATACCTTATTTTGGACGAAATATAAAGAGATTGGACGAATAGAGGCTTGTAATGGACTATAAAGGAAAGAATAGCCAAAGAGTAGGCAAATATGGCTTAACAATTCTCCATGCTTCTTGGCATTATTCTATGTCGCGTATCATTTTAGTCAGCAGCCCACATTTACGGCAAGTCTTTGTAACTGAACAAGTTGCGTTGGGCTTGCCGATTTTTTTCTATTCGCATACCCGATACAAATCCGAGCTGTTTTTTACTTGTGGACACAATTGAAAGAAAAGGAGCGCTTATGCGAGCAAGAGAACCGTTTACCTTCACCAAAAGAAACATCGGGAAAAAGATTGTCTATTATTACTTTGCCTATGATGTCTGAGTTTTTCAACTTTTTCTAGCATTAACTCTCTTCGTCTGGATTGTGCTTAGGAGTTCCGCCTCTTTTCTTCTTTCCTGTATCAGTATTGACACGCTTGGACCTGTGAATGTCACATCCTTCAAGGACCTTCAACCCGAAGGCCTCGCAGAGGGAAAGCTGCTTTCCGACGAAAGGAGTAATCATCTTTGCAGAGCCCTTGTGCTCAATGTACCTGCTGCATTTCATCTCATCAATCACCTGCATGACAGTCGGATTCAGGAATCCTTCCAGGCCCACTTAATGAAGGAAAGGACGGAAATGGTAACAAAGAAAACCAGTCTTCTTCCGCTGTGAGAAAGTTCATTCCAAGCTCTGTTGCGATTATCGCCGGCAAGCGACTTCAGCTGAGTGGAGGCCTTTTCCTACTCTTCACAGGCCTTACAGGGCCGATTACCAAATCCGATGAGGACGTGATGGTTGAGTATGACAGGATTGTCGACCAGATCAACGACTGCCGGGGCCGGCTTGACGGAGTTGTCCGTCAGATAGAGGACTGCAGGCAGGATGAGCGTGAGATTCGTGCTTTCCTTGATGAGCTCTCGAGTGAGGACAGGATGGATGATTTTGACGCTAGCCGGTTCAAGGCATTAGGGGACCACATCAACGTCTGCTCGAAGGACGACATCCGCGTGGTGTTCAAGAAGGGGACCGAGATCAAGGAATCATGCTAACTCGTTACGAGATCACAATTGAACTTCACTTGAAGACGCCGCCAGATCGGACAGGGCTATGCATAATCTTCATTCTGGATTATTTGGATTGGTTCAAAGTATAATGACAACATGGAACAAACTCGCGACAATATCAAGTTACAGAAGCTAGAAGAATCAGACAGGGACCAGTTCATTATTGATAACCAGAAAGCATTTAACTATGGGGCTCTCAGGGAATTCGGCGTACGCGATGAGCATTTCGAGGAAGAAGGTGAGATTATCTCCCATAGGACCATTGAAGACACTATCGATGCCGATGGCGGAGAAACTTATCGTATTCTCTTGAATGGCAGGAAAGTCGGTGGCATTATCCTGAACATAAATAACGGAACCCATCACAATAATCTTGAGATTCTCTTTGTAATGCCTGAGGCACACAACAAAGGAATAGGACAGGCAGCCTGGAAAGCAATAGAAGCACTGCACCCGGAAACGGTTGTATGGGAAACATGCACACCATATTTTGAAAAACGCAACATTCACTTCTACGTTAACTGCTGTGGCTTTCATATTGTGGAATTCTTCAATGCCAAGCATCCTGACCCGCATGATCCTGATGGCGCAGGGAGAGATTCAGATGACGGAATGTTCCGTTTTGAGAAACAGATGAGAACCCGTGAATGAAACATCCAATCGTGTCACAGCAGAGGTGCTTAAGGCACCAGCGGCAGGTTGATGCTTACAGTGAAGATGTTGTTTTCTTCAGTCTTTTCAAAAGATCCGTTGTGCATATGCAGGATACGACTGCAAGTGTTCAATCCGATGTTGGTGCTCTCCTTCCTGTCACGCCGGCCTGAGACCGCATTGCTTAGCAACAGATTGAACTGCCCATCCTGACGCTGATAAGAGATGATAATCGGCTGCAAAGGGTCTGCGTATTTCACTAGGTTCGAATAGAGGTTGTCGAAAGCCCTGCGCAGGAGATCGATGTTCACCTCAATCCGGCCTTTCAGTTCGGGAAAAGATGTATGGACCGTGAATCCATGACTTTCCAAGGCAAAAGCATACTCCTGCCAGAATTGCAGGAACAATTCATCAGCATCTTGCATTTGCATTGAAGGCTTCTCCCACTCAGAAGTATAAACCAGAAAATACTCGAATAGCTTATCAGCTATTGATTTGATAGACATAGCTTTTGCAAGGCTTTGCTGTATCAAGTGCCGACGCTGATCCTCATCAACCACTTTGCCACGATCCAGAATCTCAAGAAACGCCATCAGGGATGTCAAAGGTGTGCGCAGGTCATGAGACATTGCAGTGACAAGCTGAGAATTCGCAGAGCGGATTTCATCTTCCGAGCGCTGGTGGCTTAGAATCGATCGCCTCATCTCGTCAATGCCTGAGGCAAGCTCTCCTATTTCATCACTTCCTTTCACGGTGACTGGAAGCTCAAGATTTCCTCCGGACAGAATATCAAGTTCCTTTTTAAGCTTTTTTATATAATGCACCTTGCGATTCACAAATGACACAAAGAACATGGAGAAGACAACAAAAGACAGCACTCCTGATACGCCAATCATCCAGAAGTAAAAACTGTTACTGGCGTAGTAGTACAAAAACGCCTGAGCGGCAACTCCATCATAGAAAACCAGGTTGTATTTTCTTCCGACTTTCACATCCTCTGTATCAAGGTTTTCCAGGTCAAGTGCCGGGTCCTTTGCAACTGGAGATTGGAAAATCAAAGCATCTTCCAGGTAAAGGGAAAGAAAGGCATCACCGCCGTTAAGGCTCCAGACATTGAGCCGGTTAACCTTCATAGAAGTAATCTTTTCCTGTGTCACGAATTTCTGTAGCCGCGCGAACTGCCGGTCGGACATCTTGTCGGCAAAACGCTCGCTGTAAAAGGTGTGGTCGACCAATTCATTGCCGAGGGCATAGAGGGCCACGAAAGACAGAACAGCTACGATGAATGAAAGAAGAACGCACACAAGAAGCTGCGCACTCAGGCTCTTGACGTGAGTCAACTTACTCAATGCGGTATCCTCTTCCCCAGACTGTACGTATGGTATGGCAATTCTGGGGATCATCTCCAAGCTTGCGACGGACATTCCGGATATGGACCATCACTAGATTGTTTGACGAATAGTAGTAGGGTTCATTCCAGACACTCTCATAGATATTCTGAGCAGAGAAAGTCTTGCCAGGATTGGTAGCCAGCAGGAGCAGAACCCGGTATTCTATATCGGTAAGCGGAATCTCTTTTCCATCCTGAATCACGAGGCTCTGGCTTTGGTCAATTTCTATGTTTCCGCAGCAACGGATCAGGTTGCTGCGCTCTGTTTCCTTCACCCCATAGACGTAATATCTTCGCAGCAATGCCTTCACTCTGTTGATGAGTTCGTTGTAGGAGAAAGGTTTCACCAGATAGTCATCACCTCCGGCGGAGTACCCCATTGTCATATCTGAATCTTGAGATTTGGCAGTAAGAAACAAAATAGGCACGGCAGAACGCTCCCGGATTCGGCTGCAAGCAATATAGCCATTCATGCCAGGCATCATCACATCCAGTATAACCAAGTCCACTGTATCATCCATGAGTCTCAGAACTTCTTCCCCGTTTGAGGCCTCCACTGTGCTATATCCCTCGCAGCTGAGCAGAAGACGAAGGGCTTCCCTGATTTCAGGGCTATCATCAGCATAAAGAATTTTCTTGGTATCCATAGCACTCGGCTCCATCGTGTAAGTGGTTTCATTATAGCGTCTTGTCTATCGGAAAGAAAGAACAGGAAAAGAAAATTCAGAATTTTTCAGAATTGTCATAAGTGTTTTTTCAGTTTTGCTTGATAGGATTAAAACAGAATTCCGCAAGGGAAAAACAGGAGATTTCAAATCTATGGAACCACTTATTATCATTAACTATGTGATCGGATTACTATTCTTCATTTTCTATTTTTATCAATTTGTATTCATTCCCATTCCGTGGCTACTGAAAAAGAGAAAGAAGTCCCGTCCTGCTGATATGCACAATCACTACGCAGTATTGATTTGCGCACGTAACGAAGAGAATGTCATAGGAAGCTTGATCCGAAGCTTGAAAACCCAAACCTATGATACCAGCAAGCTTGATATCTTCGTTCTGGCTGACAATTGTTCCGACAACACAGCTACCGAAGCCTGGCAGGAAGGCGCCAAAGTCTATGAGCGTTTCGATCAAGTACACATAGGTAAAGGTTATGCCTTGGACTTTCTGTTGAAGAAAATAAGAACGAACTACCGCGAAGGTTTCGATGGCTACTTCGTTTTCGATGCTGACAACGTGCTAAAGGAGGACTACATCGACCAGATGAATCGTGTGTTCTCTATGGGAAATGATATTGTAACCAGCTATCGCAACAGCAAGAACTATGGAAGCAACTGGATCAGCGCAGGCTATGGACTATGGTTCTTAAGGGAAAGCCGCTACTTGAATCACGCACGCTATCTGCTTGGGTCAAGCTGTGCAGTTTCCGGCACCGGTTTTATGTTCAGTCGCGCTGTTGCTGACGAAATAGGAGGCTGGCCGTTTCACATGCTCACTGAAGACATAGAATTCACTATTAATCAGATTACAAATGGCAAGAAGATTGCTTACTGTGCAGATGCCCAGCTGTTCGACGAGCAACCAGTGACATTCCAACAGTCATGGCGTCAGCGCCTGCGCTGGTCTCGTGGATATCTGCAGGTATTCAGAGGCTATTGGCGTAAATTGATACATGGTTCAATACATGGGTGTTTTTCTTGTTTCGATATATCTATGACCATCATGCCTGCCTTTATCCTTTCTGATATTTCACTTGTATGCAGCGTATTGCTGTGCATATTAGTGAAAACCAGCAAAGCAACTCCGATGATTGCGCTGAAATCAATCGGCTTGCTTGCAGGAAGCATGTATTTGACACTGTTCATTCTCGGAGCAATAACTACAGCCACAGAATGGAAGAACATACGAACAACAACCATCAAGAAAATCCTCTATTCATTCACGTTTCCACTGTTCATGTTCACTTACATTCCAATCTCTTTTACAGCCTTGTTTGTCAACCCAGGCTGGAAGCCGATTCGCCATTCGGTAAACATCACACCTCAACGCAACCCCAAACTCAAGAAAGAGCAGGAATCTTCTGAGAATGTTGAGGCCAGGATCATCTGATTTGCCGGCTTTGAGGGCCAAGTCCTATAACAGCAGAAGTTCCAGGCCCTGCTTGAATAACAGGAGCAGCCTTAGGATGGGGTGAATTATGAGCCAATCTAGCATCGTTTTAAAATCTTTACTCAAACTGCATCGAATAAAAAACAAAAGTCCCTCTTTGCAGTAAGTTGGTGAATTTTGATTATTTTGCTGCCTTGGCATACTAGAAATGTACTAGGAATGGCTTGGCAGCTAGATGTGGAAGTCCCTGCTGGGCTGTTCCTCCTACATTGGACTTCCACCCATGAAAAATCATTTTAACCCCAAATCCAGGAGAAAGACTCCTTGGACAGATCTTAGCCAGAAAACTCCTATGCAGGAGTTTCTTGATAACAGAAACACAAGGGAATATGAGTCAGAGTTGCTTAACAACTTTGAGCCTTGCGCCTGTAAATACTGTGGCAGCGTTTCGTTCATTCGTTACGGCAAGCTAGGAAATGGCGAGAATAAGTATTACTGCAAGGACTGTGGCAGATACTTCTCGATAACCACAAACATCATTTTCGACAATCATAAGATACCTATATCAGAATGTATGGAGTTCATGCTTGGTGTTTTCAGGTATCAAAGCTTTACATTCATTTCCAAATCCATGCGTATTGCTGATACAACAAAATACTGGATGAACAAACTGTTTCTGCTATTGAAGGATTATCAAAGCGAAACAGTGCTTTCCGGAAAGGTGTGGATTGATGAGACCTTCTACAAAGTGATACAGAGCGGCATGCAAAAACGAGAAGACGGATTGCAATATCGAGGCTTATCCAGAAACCAAATGTGCGTAGACATTGCCTGTTCCGGGGATATCACCTATTGCGGACTTAAGGGATTCGGAAAGCCAAGCCAGCAATCAATGATTTCGTTTTCAAGGGTCACATTGCAATGGGTTCTGAGATTATCCATGATGATGAGAAGTCCCACAGGAAGCTAATTGCAGAATTAGGACTCACCAGCACCCCCTACAGGTCAACGGCCCTTAAGGGCATTCCAGACAAGGACAACCCTTTGTATCCAGTCAACCGTAGATGTGCCTTGCTTAAAAAGTTTTTGAATACTCACTCCGGTTTTGACAGAAATGACCTTCAGAACTATCTGAATCTCTTTGCATTCATGATGAACCCACCTATGGATGACTTCGAAAGGGTGGAATTCCTGCTATCTCGTGCATTGGAAACACCAAATTTGCTTAAATAGCGTGATTACTATGCAAAATAAGGGTCTAGAATACATGTCTTTAGAAATTTTACCAACTCACTGTAAAGAGGGATTTTAATTTATTAACTGTGAAAAAATTTAATACAATTTTTAAATTGAATCTTTCTACTTTATGAGAACTCAAAATTGTGCTGATAGCATAAGTGTGTTATATTTTTTTATGAGGTGATAAATGAAAAAAATCGTAACT
Source organism: Sphaerochaetaceae bacterium (assembly GCA_041670175.1). Taxonomy (GTDB): domain Bacteria; phylum Spirochaetota; class Spirochaetia; order Sphaerochaetales; family Sphaerochaetaceae; genus JBAXZS01. The sequence goes on from JBAXZS010000072.1 coordinate 8,514, forward strand.
ATTTTCGCTCTATTCTTAATTGTGTTTATTCCTATTTGTGCTGATTCAATTGTTGTTCCACCAACCACGATGTGGAAAATAGGTCAATATGTAGATGATTTTGGAGACCCTACAGGGGAGAAGTTTGCATATTGCATAATTGAAGATGGAATTTTTTCAAATTCTGCTACTCGTGGTGATACCGCAAAAGTAAGAGTTGTTGCCAAACTTTTATCAAGTGGTTTCCCAAGGATTCTTTTTGAGTTTGAATTACATAATTATGGTTGGGATAATTCAGTGGAAGATTTCTACACAGATTCTGTATCATCTATTCAGTTTAAAAATGATAAGAATACAATTGTCGGATTTTCGGGTTCCAATTCCAAGTATTCGACATCATGGAATCTTATTTCTGACAAAAACGCAGCAAACTTTTATAAGTTCCTGAAAGACTCTTCTTCAGTTAAGGCTGCCATTTTCTGTGAAAAAACAAAGTATAACTTCACATTTTCAACTGAAAATTTTCTTGAAACCATTAATCAATTATTAGATAACACTCAATACAGAATAAATGATAAAAAATGGGATATAAGCGTATTTGATTCATCTTACAGCGATTACAAATTTGCCAGCATTAGCAAGTATCTTAAAATTATTAGCAATGGTAACACATATGGTTTAAGTTTTTCAATTAATGGGTATCCTGATGACAAAGAAGATACTCCATCAATTTCATTGAATTTATATAGACTAGAAGATATTTTCTATTTTTCTGATGAAGTAACTTTTGTTGGGGTCAATTTTGCCTCTGGTTCAAAAAAGTTTGAATATAAAGAGGATTACCCAACACAATATCCCTATATTACTCTTGGTCGTGATTTAAAATACAACGATATATATTCTATCTTGGATAAGGGAGAATCCGTAGAGATTGAATTTATATTTAAAAATCAACACGACCCGATAAAATTCAGTTTAAAATCCAGCGAATTGAAAGAATACATAACTTATCCCTATTCAAACGAAATTATGAGTCATTACAAGCAGTAAGTCGAATAAAGTAGTTTCTGTCCTAATTTTGTGCTATTGAACTACACTTAGGACAGTAACTACTATTATGGGGGTGAAGACATTTTCTTGGACTCGACAAGGAGAAGAGAATGTATTCATACGAAGAGAGGAAGAAGGCCGTTGGACTGGTTTCTTGTAAAGAGAAATGACCCTTTAATTGATTCTTTGGTTTCTTCATCAGCAAGCCTCCCACAGTTTGATGCTAAGATTCCCCAATCCAAATTCTTCCTTGAATATCCTGAGAGGGGTGGAGCCATTGAGGATCCTCCTCGGGTAGGTGTTCATCCAGTCCTGGATTTCCCTTACGGTCTTGGCCTTGATACAAGAGAAATCCGTCCCTTTGGGAAGGAATCTCCTGATGATCCCATTGTGATTCTCATTAGTGCCTCTTTCACAGGAAC
>JBAXZS010000073.1:0-9942 GCA_041670175.1 Sphaerochaetaceae bacterium
CCGTTCTTCAACTGAGGATTACGATGCAATGAAAGGACAAGGTTTGCAAGCCTGTACCGTTCGTTTTCTATCACACCTGTATCGGCGTCAATGATTCCATGCCAGTAGAGGGTATCAATCTTTTGTGCACTATCTTTGTTAAGTATCATATGAATACCACCATATCAAGAGGGAATCTTTCTGGCTAGACCCGTTGCAGGAGATTCTCTATAGTAAGCGTGCCTAAACTTGCAATCCCATGATCTTTCACCTGCATCGCTATTGCCTCGCCTGCAGTGTCATGTTCATCGGAGGAGATGGTCTCGAGGCTATAGAGGGCTTTCACCAGATCCTGCACCTTCAAGGAATCCAATGGGCGAGCCACAGTGAATTCCGTACGACCGTTATTGGTTGGGGTGATAAATCTCAGGTGTTGCAAGAGATCCAAGAACCCATACAGACGATTCTCAGGGATGGCAAGACGGTCAATCATCTCCCGTGTGCTTGTCTGACCTTGTCCATTACGGAAATTACTACTGATAAGCATCGTGATGTTCACCCCTTCGGAGAGTTGCAAGGCAGGACTTTGGGGAAGCCCCTTGTACTTCTGCAAATCAGGACGAAATTGATGGACATAGGCAAATTCCACACACCAGAAAGCAATCACCCAAAATGCATACATCCACAAAAGAAAGAGAAAAATAACGGCGAATGAACCATATATGACTGAGTAATTTGCCATCATGATAGTCAGGGAAGAAAGTATCTGATTGAAAACCAACACCTCAACCGTACCAATCAAAGCCGCGATGGCCGCAGAAGAGAACTTTACCTTGATATTCGGAACGAAATAAATCAAAAGGAAGAACATCATGAATACAAGGAAACGAGGAACAACCATGCCAACAATTCTTGCCCATCCTTCAACAGACAAACCAAGGAACTTGGAATACCAGGTGTCCATTATTCCCTGCATACTGATGTAAGCAGCACCAAGGAGCACGGAAATAATCAGGAAAGTGACGAAACCCGCCACTCGTTTAAAAACATTCCGATTCATCGAGGTCCTGAAGATACGGTTAATCAGAGTCCAAACTTTGTTAATGAGCAAGACCATGGTAACCAAGAAAGAAATCAAGCCGACCACACCAAGTTTCATCGCATTGGTGGTATAAGTCCCCAAAAGAGAAACAAGTTGGACTCCCGCCGTATTGCCAAAGACCTCGCTAAACCATCTAGCCAACTGATTCACAAAAGTCTGCAATACTCCAAAAGCACCAAAAAAAGTCAAAACAAAAGTAAATCCTGGTACCAAAGCCATCAGTGTTGAATACACCATTGAGCTTGCAGCGGTGAAAACGTTGTCCTTCATTCCCATCTGGTAAGCCAGATATGCAAGCTTACCCACAGATTTCATTCTCTCTTTGAATTTCATTCCTAAATCCGATCGGTTATCCACTTAAGCAAATAAGCGCAGGTACTCTTCCGATTTGTCTCATTGAGCAATTCATGCCGCGCTTCCTGCACCAGAGAAAGATGGACATCGGAAATACCCGCATCCTTGTACAAGTCATATACCTTGCGTGCACCCTTGCCATAGTCGCCGACAGGGTCCATGGTACCGTTTATTATCAGCAAAGGCAAATCCTTGGGAATGGAAAGGACATTCTTGGGATTGTTCGCATATTCAATGCCATCAAGCAAATCAACAAAGAAAATCGCAGGACATTTGAAACCACAAAGAGGATCCTTAATGTATTTCTGGACTTCAACCGGATCCCTGCTAAGCCAATCAAAACTGGTTGCACAATCGGGAATGCGGCTATTGTAGGAACCAAAACTCATCTTATCAATCTTCTCATCCACATAGTGAAGCCCATGCTTCTTCACACTGTGGACAGCGAGCATCCGTCCAATCCTACCGACAAGACCCTTTGAGGAACCGCTTCCCATGATGATTACTCCACTGAAAAGATCAGGATGCTGCACCATCACAGTTCTCGCAAGAAACGACCCCATACTATGACCCATCAAAAACAGGGAGAGCTTGGGATAATCATTGGTAATAACATTATCAAGCTCAAAAGAATCAGCAGCAATACGCTGCCACCCATCCTTTTCCGCAAGAAATCCTAGCTGATCATTATTTTCTTGAGCCGTCAAGCCATGACCACGATGATCCTGACAATACACGGCAATATCATGATTTACAAGAAACTGAGCGAACTTATCATAGCGTTCACTATATTCTGCCATTCCATGAAGAATATGGAGCACTGCTTTGACTTGGACCCCTTTGGAGGGAGACCAAACACGATAGCACAACGTATGTCCGTCACTACAGGTGAGCTTTCTGATTTCAGACATCGTCTCTCCTTCGTCTACGTGAATTTCTATATAACTCTTGTAGCATAATACCAGCATTTTTATCACTACACAAGAAACATTCGTCCTTTTTATACACTTTTCACGAAAAAAAGATATAGTGATACAAAAACGATGGAAACCAAACTTGTTGCATCAGATATTCACGGTTCCGTATATGCCTTAGAAAAATTGCTCAGCCGATGTGAAGAACATCAGGCATCCGAACTCTTACTGGCAGGAGACATCGGTATGCAGTCCCTTCATACCCTGTTCAGTTGTTTACCAATACCGACCATATTGGTCCGTGGCAATTGTGATAACGCCTATGATTTCAGTTCCTTTATCCTGCCCCCTCTTGTACAGCGATTTCCCCTCTTCGGTCGACAGGTGGTAATGACCCATGGAGACAGATATCCGACTCCCAATGGATTTGATATGCATAAAGATGATATCTTTATATTTGGGCACATCCATCAGAGTCGTCTGTACCGGGACAAGGAGGGAATCATCATCCTCAATCCTGGAAGCGCGGCCTTCCCTCGTGGAAATGACCATACCAGTTACGCCTTAATCACAGAACGAGGGATTTCAATCCAAAATCTGGAAAATGATCAAAAAATTCAGTTCCTCTCCCTCAACAGGGTATAGGCCTCCAATAATCGAGGCAGGGTTATCACTTGGTCCCGAATATAATTGGATGAAGGGTCGACCATCACCTCAAGGGGTAAGGTACGGGGTTCCTTGTATCCAAGTTTATCATTGATTTCCTTTCGCAAACGATAGCATTGCCTTCCATAGGCACGCATGTTTTCCTCACTCACAAAATATCCCTCTCCTGCACTGGCAAGCCTTGCCAGAATCGCAAAGGGTTTCATGAAAAAATTCAGATATTGATTAAAATAAGGAATGCTCAAACTATAAGGCAAACCAAGAGTCTCCATGGCAAAGCGAAGATCCTGGCAGAAGACGGCCCGCCTTGCATACTTGCCTTCCTTTCCTCGTTTGAAATGATTGCCGCAAATCATGTCAGGATAAACCAAAGTATCATCATTAAGACTCACAAGCAAAGCCTGGGCTGGCAAAGCGCGTAAATCGTAAGGTGCCAGCTCAAGGTTTCCCACACAATAGAAATCCTTATCACCCCCATCAGAGAGCATCGCAGAGTTCCCCCTGCGGTAAGCGATACCTTGCAAGATATGGGGGATATCAGAAAGATCTTGAGAAAAATGCTTTCTTGCCCACAGCAGGACCACGGAGGTGGAGTAAGGATCAAGCCCCAATTCAGCGCATTGATCTATGAGAGGCTTGATGTCATCACCATCAAATTTTAAAAAATTGGTTCCCAATGCAAAATACTGGGCAAAATCATTCCTGCCTTTCAAAGCCCAAAGCCGACCGTCAGTACGGTCCCTGAAGCAATTGACTGCAGCCCATCCATTCCTTTCACTGTAGCCCACCAAATCAGTTTTCTTTTGGTAATGCTCCAACTTCCTATAAATCTCGCCAAGTTTGCCCAATTGTTCGGAGTCATACCCGGCTCGTTCTTTTTTTAGGCATTTAAAAGTAATCGCTTTTAAATTCTTTGTGGCGAACACCTGTCCAAGACCTGCTCTCCCGATATTTTCATGGTCAATCGATATGCTACTGTAGGGTACCTGATGTTCTCCTGCAGGACCAAGAATAATGCTGTGAGAGGAATTCAAACGAGCCAAACAATCGCTTACTGCAAGATTATGTAATGTTTCATCTGTAGAAAAATGTACATCCAGACCATCAATAGCCAATGAAGTGAGACGACTGCGTCGTCCTTTAATCACCAAAGCGCAGACCTCACAGCCAAAGAGGACCTTGGCAAAAGGACCATGTCCTGCAAAAGTCACAAGGCTTTGAGTGACAGGGCTTTTGGTGGTGATGACATACCCATCCACATAAGGGGTATCCAAATCACTGCAAGCCCCGGAGACGATGACTATGGGGTTCCCTGCCTCATACGAAAAAGGGGCAAGATTCTGATAATCGCAATAAGAATCCCAGAGGGACAAGGACATAAGCCGACCACCCAAGTACCGTTTACAGTAGTCTTGTTCTAAAACCACGAATTTGCTACTTTCTTTTTCCAAATCCACAACAAGAATTTTTCTCTGTCGATAGGGGAACTCTTCCATCTTGTGCTTTATCATACCACCGACTGTATCCAACGTTTTTGGAGCTGTCAATGAGAGAATAGGATTTGTTTACTTCAAGAATAATTAGTATAGTAGAAGGTATGGACCAGATTACTGTCACTTTCAATGAATCGCAAGCACAGATTGTAATTGGGGGCACCGTCAAGGATGCCTTGATTGCACTTGGACTCGAGGGGGAGCTGTCAACAGAATACCAAGAAAACCCTTATGTCTGTTCCTTGGTGAACAATGAGGTCAGATGCTTTTCAGATAGACTCATTTGCAATAGCGCCCTAGTGCCACAGAGACTTTTTTCCGACCTTGGCAAGCGTAGCTACAGGCAAAGCATCTGTTTTCTCCTCTCCGCTGCAGTTGACGCCCTGTATCCAAACCGGCGGCTGATTATCGATTATGCATTAGGTGATGGATACTATTTCACCTTTAATGACCGGTATCTTCTCAGCAAGCAAACCTTATCGGAAATCATAGAGAAGATGAATGAATTCCAAAAGGCCAATCTTCCCATCGAGAGAGTTTTATTGCCTTACCAAGATGCTCTTTCCTATTTCGAACAAAAGAAATTCGACCAGACCATCGACCTGCTTACCACAAACAACAATCCCACAGTCGGTCTTTTTGAGATGGCTGGGTTCAAGGATACCAGCTACGAGCCATTGGTTCCTCAAAGTGGATTACTCTCGGTTTGGGAACTGCGGGTCTATAACCAGACAGGACTCCTCCTTCGGTATCCTAGATCTTTCAATTTCACCCAACTTGATACATATAGGGACAATCCCCTGCTTTTCAAGGCTTTACAAAAGAATAAAGAACAAAGTCCCGTCATCCAAGTAAAGAGTGTCGGGGAATTATCCAAGCTTAGCATGAATAGCACCATCTCTTCCTTTATTCGTCTTAGTGAGGAATATCAAGCGAAGAATATCGCGGATATCGCCGACAGCATCTGCAGTAGCCAGTCAACCAAGTTTGTAATCATCGCCGGTCCGTCCTCTTCAGGAAAGACCACCTTTGCATTCAAGCTTTGCTTGCAATTGCAGGTCCGAGGGAAAAAAACCATAAAGATAAGCCTGGACGATTATTTTCTTCCTCCTGACCAAGCACCCAAGGATTCCAATGGGAAGCCAGACCTGGAATGCCTTGAAGCATTGAACCTTCCTTTGCTTCAAAACAACTTCCAAGACCTCCTGGAGGGAAAAGCGGTGGCCCTCCCAAGGTTTGATTTCAAGACTCATTCCACATTTGAAAGACCCCTTGTCCAGTTGGATAATCAGACGATATTGGTCATAGAGGGTATCCATGGCATGAATCCTCAGCTCTATAACAATCTGGAAAACGACTCTTTATTTAAAATCTATATCTCAGCTCTTACCCAAGTGAACATCGACAACCATAACAGGATAAGCACCACTGACAATCGAATCATCCGGCGCATCGTCAGGGATTACCGAACCAGGGGTTCTTCCGCAGAGAAAACACTCAGTATGCTTCCTTCGATATTGCGAGGAGAGAATCTTTATATCTTCCCTTACCAAAATAATGCTGATGTGATGATCAACTCCGCTCTTGACTATGAGCTCGCGGTCCTCTCCCCTCTCGCACAACCACTACTCAGAATGGTCAGGCCAAGTCCCGACATGGTGTATGCCACAGCAAGAAGGTTGCTCCAGTTCCTCAACAACTTCCAGCCTATCGAGGACACCCTGGTCCCCCCAGATTCGCTTCTCAGAGAGTTCATTGGGGGAAGTGAATATAATGTCATCTAAAGAAAAAAGGATACTTTATGGAGATAGTTCGAATAGAGCGTAAAAGTTTGGAAGATTTTGGCATTTCGGTTTTTGAAAAACTTGGATTATCAGCTGAAGAGGCATTTGATTCCTCGACCATCCTCGTCAGTGCTGACGCCAGAGGTATCCAAAGCCACGGCATGGCTCGGTTGTGGCGTTATGCCAATGGAATCAAGGCAGGGGTTATGAAGACCTCAACGGCACCTCTGGTGCTCAGAGAGACCCCTGTCTCCCTCGTTCTGGACGGGCAAGGGTCCATGGGTCTGAGTCTCAGCAAGAACACCATGGGGCAAGTCATCGCCAAAGCAAGAAACTTGGGTATGGGTGTGGCTTCAGTACGTAATTCCAATCATTTTGGTATAGCAGGTTACTATGCGGAAATGGCGGCAAGGAATGACATGATAGGAATTGCCATGACAAACACCGCGGCCATGGGGGTGCCCACCAATGGAAGGGATCCTATGTTTGGGACCAATCCCATCGCAGTGGCGATTCCTGCATCGAAAGGAAGAATCTTCTGTCTGGACATGGCCACCACTTGTGTGACAAGAGGTAAGATCGAGACCTATGCAAGGGAAGGAGCAAGCATCCCGAAAGGTTGGGCTGTAAATACCGAAGGACACGAGACATCGGATGCAATCAGGCTCATCGATGACATGCTCTATCTTCGTGGAGGTGGATTATTGCCTCTTGGTGGCGAGGGGGAGCAATTCTCGGGATACAAGGGATATGGCCTTGCCGTACTGGTAGATATTCTCTGCGCGGTATGCTCAGGTGGTCCTTTTGGGAAATCGGTCATGGATTCTGAAATAACCAGTGCGCGGGTGTGCCATTTCTTTGGAGCTGTACGTCTTGACCTGTTTAGGGATCCCGAGGAATTCAAGAATGATTTGGGAAAGATGCTGGATGAATTGAATGCCACAAAACCGGCACAAGGGAAAGAACGTGTCCTCTATGCTGGACAGAAGGAACATGAGAAAGAAATTGAATGTGACCAGAAGGGAGTACCTTTGTCAAGAAAGGTCTATGAGCAACTTGAATCCATAGCTCAGGAGCTAGGGCTCAGCGTTCCCTCCGTGAAATAAGACAAACCATCATGTATAAAAGGGGATTCCTCACAAGAGAATCCCCTTTTGGCTAATGCTTTATTTGCTATAAATATGCTTGAAATCCTCAAACAAATCCTGTACCTGGGCTTTGCACTTGCCACAACCGGTACCATAACCGGTTAGCTGCTGCAAGTCCTCCAAGGTCTTTGCCTTGCCACTTTTCACCAGTTCCTCAATCTGCATATCAGTGACATTCTTGCATTCGCAGATAATCTTGGCGATGCTGTTCTTGTAAGGATTGGGCATCTTGTTCTTCTCCAGGTAGTCATCAATGGCCGCCCGCAAAGCCTTATCCCCCAGCACGGAACAATGGAACTTATGCTCAGGAAGTCCTCCCAAAGCCTCGGTGATCATCGTCGGAGTAATATGGTAAGCCTGGTCAAGAGTCATGCCAATAGCGATGTCACTCATCATGGAAGTACTTGCAATGGCGCTGGCGCACCCATAGGTAAGCCATTTGAGGTCCTTGATCTTGTCATCCTTGACAAGGATGCCGACTCGCATCTGGTCCCCACAGGCCAATGACCCGACTTCCCCAATTCCATTAGGTTCAAAGTTATCCTCTTCCTTCCAAAGATGATGAGGATTCATAAAGTGTTCTTTCACTATAGGGGTATATACCCAATTGGACATAAAACTGTTACTCATCTTGTTGACATCTTCCTTAGCCGTTCAATGATTGGCGGCATCTTCTCGATGACATAGCGGACATCGTCCTCTGTGTTGTATCTTCCAAAACTAAACCGAATCGAGCCATGCGCCAGCTCAATATCGATACCACTGGCAAGAAGCACATAACTCGGCTCAAGGGAACCACTGGCACAGGCACTGCCTGTGGATACCTCAATACCCTCTAAATCCAGATAGAGAAGAATGGACTCGCCCTCAGCTGAAGGGAACGACATATCCAATGTCCCGGGGAGAATATACTCGGGGTTGGTCGCCCCATTGACCACCACTGAGGGAATAGCTTCCGTAAGACCCTTGCGGAGCATCTCCCTTAGGTTCCAAAGCCTGTCATGCTCAACTTTAAGATCTCGTTGGGCCAATGAGGAGGCCACACCGATACCTACGATGGCCGCGGTATTATAGGTCCCGGCCCTGAGCCCCTGTTCCTGATGCCCACCATGAAGGAATGGACAATAAGGAGCATTCTTGGCCACTGCCAAAACCCCAACGCCCTTGGGCCCATAAAATTTATGGCCGGAAAGACTCAGATAATCAAAACCGCTTTTCTCCATAGCCACAGGAATCTTTCCTATTGCCTGGGTCGCATCGGTATGCATATAGGCCCCACAGGCATGGGCAAGCCTGGCTATCTCATCCACCGGTTGGATGGTACCTGTCTCGTTGTTTCCTGTCATGACTGAAACCAAGGCCACATCAGGGCCCATCAACTTCGCCATGACATCCAAATCGACACGACCGGTCTTGTCCACCGGACACTCATCAATCCGATATCCTTTCTTCTTGAGATATTTAACCGTCTCAATGATGGACGGATGCTCAATGACTGTAGTGACAATGCGGGTACGTGCATCAATTTTGTCATCAATACGATCTCTAAAAATATTAAACACCGTATTGTTCGACTCACTTGCACCACTGTTGAAAATTATCCTGCCATGTTTGCAGTCGATTAGGGATGCCACTTGGGTCCTGGCAACCTCGATCGCCGCCTCAGCATCACGGCCTAGCCCATGCATGCTGGAAGCATTGCCATATAAGAACTCAGCCTGGTCGACAGCCTTGACGACTTCGTCGGCCATCTGGGTGGTTCCATTGTTATCTAGATATACAATCCTATTATCCATATATGCTTCCTTAATTCAAAAAGTATCCATTCTCTCTGACAAGGTCAAGCAACAGAAGCAGTATCCTCCGTTGAACAAAAACGAGGATGAAGGATATGGAAAGCAACTTTACTCACAGGAACAACGGCGTATAACGGTCTCATCGGCAAAGCCACACGCCTCAAGACCCGTTTCTTTATTGTATGGGCGAACGCAACAACAGAAAGCGCACACACCTTGCAGGAAACATCAAAAAAAGGGCAAAAACCTTTATGGCAACGTATAGGGCAACTGCAACAATTACACATGACAAGCCTCAGAGAGCAACTGCAATTGTTGTTGTGCTTTGTGATTTAGCGCAGGCAGCACACAAAGCGCACTTACCGCAATAAGGCCCTGCCGAATCCTCATGAAATCCGTTTCCTGACTGTCGGTATCCTGCATGGGGGCGCTGCCAAGAATTTTTAATTCCATTGAGGAGACATTCTCAAGCTGGATTTTTTCCATTCTGTCATGGTAATCAAGAAAATCCACGGTGCTTGGTGCCCATTGGCCCTTACAGTGAGGGGGTACATTGACATTAATCAGGCAATTCCTTGCACAAAGGGCTTTGAATTCTTCAAGATGGTCACAGGCAAAGACAGCCGTTTGCCTAAAGGGATACCTCCCCATCTCATCTCTCTGACAAGAAAGGGCAATGGTAGGAAGACCATTCATGGCTGCCTCA
>JBAXZS010000074.1:0-9737 GCA_041670175.1 Sphaerochaetaceae bacterium
AAATATTTTAAAGCTTTGTTTTCGAAGTATATTGATTTGATTTCATCTAATCCTGGACTTCCCGAAATTCTCCGACTAAAGATAATCCCTGAGGTCTTCACCTGACACATAAATTCTTGCATTGTAGTGTTTTTTATTGTTTTCTGTGTCATCTCCTGGAACAATATGAAAAGGGGAAAACGGACAGGCCGCACGACCAGAAGATCTACATCTCCTACGACTCCACCAACAAGGAACGCCAGGCCGGGGACAGAGAGATGGTGGAGGCCGGGAAGCCGAAGGATTCGGCGCCCGGCCCGGTCTTCAACTATTTTGTGGCGTATGACACCGACAACCAGGACCCGTTGTTCTATGAGGAGTACCCGGGGAGCATCGTGGATGTGTCGCAGCTCCAGTACCTGCTCGGCAAGGCCAAGGCATACGGGTACCGGAACTCAGGATTTCTCCTGGACAGGGGGTACCTCGGCAAGGGGAACATCAGGTACATGGACGAGAACGGCTTCGATTTCCTCATATTCGTCAAGAGGCTGAAGAAACTCGTATCCGCCCTTGTCATCGCCAACCAGGGGACATTCGAGAAGAATAGCACCTGCTACGTGAGGTCCAACGATGTCTATGCAAAGACAGTCGCCCTGATTATCAGGTGCAGGTTCCACCGCGCCCTTCGCGATGCGAAGGCCTCCATGCAGAACAGACAGAATTACATGACCGTACCTGCAGCCATGAAGGAACTGGAGAAAATCGAGCTCATAAGGCAGTTCGACGGCGTCTACAGGCTTGACCACGCGGTCACGGCAAGGCAGAAGGCCCTATTGCAGGCCTTCGATGCCGACGAGGATTTCATCCGCGGAAAGGCCGAAAAGCTCAGCGAGGACCTGAGGCGGGCAGACAAACCCAGGGGCAATGGCAAAGGCAGGGAGGATGACGAGACAGAGGACAACGGCCGGTGTTGAGGCAAGGATGAGGTGGTCAAGGCAAAGGGGAAGTACGACAAGGCCCTTTTGGAACTGGAGGCGCTGATGAAGGAAAAGGAACATATCCGGGACTTGGAACTGGTTGCTCTTTTCAAGAGAAGCGGCAAGTCCTTTGATGCAGTGAAGCGGTACTTGAACGACAACTCAAGACTATGAAAAACAGTAAAATCCTGTTTTAGTCGGAAAAGTGTGGGAAGTTCATACACAGGGAACTATGGATAAGTCAAAATATGATATTGCTACTACTGATACAGAAACCATCATGTATCAGGCCTGTGAAGAGATAGTCATGAAGAAAATGATGGACAGAGAAGGCTTTCAGGCCTTTTCTAATACATTCCAGGACTTGCTTCTCAACACCTTGTGATTCAAGACTATGGCTACGACAATGAAAGGAACTGGAAAGTTGAAGCTTTGGTAGCAATTTTAAAGACCATGAGAAAAGAAGGCAATGATGAGGCTGCATTTATGAAAGACTATACGTATAACCTAGTCGAGGGACAGGAGTATTCTTTTGGCGTCCATATACTTGAAGTCCGCCCGTCGATTTCTGCATCCAGACCTCGGATTAAAATCCATCATCTAGGAATTGGCATGAACGAGAAAAATCCTGTACGTCTAGTCTTTGAAGGAAAAGCAGGTAAGACCATAGTGGCTTCACTCATTGATGTTGGCGGAAGAATGAGGCTCATATTTCAGGATATTGAAACTGTGAAACCAATCTTTGATATGCTGAATTTGGCAGTGGACAGAGTCATGTGGCATGCTATGCCAAACCTGACAACAGGCGCTGAATGCTGGATTACAGCAGGTGGTGCCCACCATACGGTTCTGTCTTATGATGTTGATGCTACTATGTTGCACGACTGGGCTCGGATTATGGATATCGAGTTTATCCATATTGATAAGGATTCTGCTCCTGAAAAACTGAAACAGGAACTACTTGTTAACGGTTTGGTGGGGAAACTGAAATAGGCTTACATAAAATTGTATTTACATCTTGTCGCATTTAGTAAGGTGTGATAGTTTATGTACGGACAAATAAGTTTCATAAAAGGAGTACAAGATACAAGATGAGTGAGAAAAAGTTTTCGCTTAAAACAATGAGCGGCAGTTGGCATTATCTGCTGTTGTTCATTGCTTTAATCGTAGTATTCGCCTTGCTTTCACAGGTTCTGATTACAGACGGGTACAAGATTAACATCACCAATGCCACAATCGATGTGCGAGGTGCTGATTTGAATTTTGAGATTTACAAGCCGGCAAATGTTAGTTCAGCTGACAAGCTACCATGTATTATTCTCACGCATGGCGGTTCAGAAGCTTTGTCTGCAGACACCATGATGGCTTGGCAATTGGCTTTAAGAGGCTTTGTCGTTATCAATGTTAGTGCCTATGGTGCCGGCCTTTCTGACCAGCCTGCTATCCTAGAGGATGGAACTACTGGAGAAATGTACAACCGTGGTGCCACAATGGGTATGTACGATGTGTATGAGTATGCTAAGTCCATGGCCTATGTTGATCCTACAAGAATCGGTGCTTGGGCTCACTCCACCGGCAGACACCTGTTTACAAAGATGGTTTCTTACTTTGGACAGAATCTGACCCTGAACGACAGATTGCTAAATGTGCTTTATAACAACTTTGGTGTTCAGATTGCCGAAAATCAGCTTACCCAGAATGCTGATGAGATTGCTAAGAAGGTGCTCTCCAGTGAGGATCTGGTTAAGTATTTTGACAAGAAAGCCGAGCAGGAAAAGATTGTCAGTGAATATTTGAAGACTGCTAGACTGACCGAACGTGCCTATGGTGTTAAGGCTCAGGTTGCAGGATACACAGTAATTCGTGACCCGCAGATGAATTTGATGATTGGTCTTGGAACTCATGAAGACAAAGGAAACTACTATCTTGGTGAAACCGAGCAGTATAGGAAGATTTTCCATACTGGTTCTGAAGCTGTAACCAGAAATGGCTGGTATGATATTTGTGATTATATTCATGACAGTTCTGCTACTTCCACTTATCTTGGTGAAATCATGGACACTACTGCTCAGAGTTCACCTGAGTTAAAGACTGCTATTGCCAATGGGACTTCCCGCTATTTCCTGAGCCCTGTGACTGTTCATAACGGTATGCTTTGGAGCCCAAGAGCCATTAAGCTTGCTGTTGAGTATTACGTTCAGACTTTGCAATACAACAGAGGAAATCTTGATGATTCTGCTACAAAGTCTCTTGATTCTAATAAACTTGGACAAGGCTATTGGGCCCTTCTGTGCTCGAGCCTGGCTTTTGTAGCGTTGCTTGGTGCTATTGTTTCTCTCGTAGCTGCTCTGATCAGGACTCCATACTTCTCGGTTTGTGCAAAGCCTGCCTACAGAGGAAAGCTAAGCATCAAGACCAAAGACTTCTGGATTTGGGTTGTGGCTGCAACTTTGGCTGGTTTCGCTGGCGCATGGGCTTGTTCTCAGGCTGATCTCAGCTTCACCATTTCAAATAAGACAATGACTAAGTGGCTGCCTTGGGAACCAGGTCAGGTAAGAACCTTCTTCATGTTGATAGCTACTGCCGTTGTTGGTGCGCTCTGCTTTATTGCCATTGGCATTTACAACAAGAAGAAGAACAATCAGACCTTGGCTTCTCTTTCTGATGTGAATCTGAAGTTCGGTTGGAGACCTGTGCTGCGTTCGGTTCTCTTGGCTTATGTTGTGTTCATCTTCTGCTACGTGATGACTGATTTCATCAAGGTCTTCTTTGATGCTAGATTCCTCTTCATCGATGTAAGTCTTGAGATGATGAAGGCATACGGTTTTGCTAGAATGATTAAGTACACTATAATCTGTCTGCCATTCACTCTTGTTATCAGCATTCTTAATAACTTAACTACTTTAAGTGATGTCAGCGACACCAAAGATGATATCATCAACGTGGTAGTCACCTCTTTGGGTATGATAATCCTGATTGGTATTGGATTCCTGCTTACTTACTCCAGAATTGACCACGCAGAGGTGTTCCACATCCACTGTATTCTATCTATCATCACCTTAGTGCCTGTAACGAACTTCCTTTATAAGAAGCTCTTCAAGCTTACTGGTAGCGTCTGGGTAGGTGCTATATTTGTAGCTCTCTTCCTGGGTTGGAGATTGTCAGCTTACATTTCTCACCAGTTCATGTTCTATGGGCCAAGTGAGATAGGCGCCTTCTGGGGTATTTATTAATCAATCAGTCCTTGTATGACGATGTATAATGACAACGGCTCTTCATTTATATGGGGAGCCGTCTTCATATTCCTTCCCATAGGCTTTTCCCCCAAGATGGCCCATAACCAAACCAGCCAAATGAACCAAACGAGAGGAAGGTGATATCGATAACATTGTCGACCAACTGGACCTGATGAGATAACCAAGGATGAATTGTTTGGAGAGGCAGTATCGTCAAAGTTCTGACGACAAGGATTCTCAACAAAGCTCTGAAGGTCGAGACGACGAAAGCAGGCATTTTGCTCGATTTGGGATTGTCATTATCCCAAATTCTCCGTTTTATGGATCAATTTCCGCGATTGGATGCAGGAATCGAGGATTTCTAGCACCCGTTTGCAAAAGAAGACTTAAGTTTTATTACTCCCAACATGCAGTCGAATTCACGTTGTTGCAAACTAGGAGGTTACTTTATATTTCTAAGTCTTTTAAAGACGTATCTTGTCTTTTTCTTTGTAAACCTAAATTAAAAGCCTCAACGATTCTTCAAGCAAGGGCCTTCCCAAGCCATGAATACAGACTCCTCTTTTTGACCTGTGAGCATATTCTTGATTTTAATTGCTGCCACTTCGCCAAGATACTCTTTTCGGTGGCCGAGTGACATGAAGGACTTAACTGCTGCCGTGTTGAGGGGACTGTTATCAAAGCTAATCAGCTCGGGAAGGGCGATCCCTGAATTTGTGGCCAACTTGATTATTGTCACCGCTATCTGGTCGTTATAGCAGACAATGCCATCGATTTTTTCTAAGAATTCCTTAAGCCTTTTGGCATCAGTGAAGATGGCGCTGTCCGATAGATCTTCTGTGGTAAACCATCTGACAATGGCACTGTCAAGTCCAAGACCTGCCTCCAGAATTTCATCAGAAAACCCAGAGTAACGCAAAAGTCCCTGTTTGTCGTCAGATTTGAAAATGCCGCCGATTTTATGGCAGCCCTTGGCTACAAGAAGTTTGGCTGCAGTTTTTCCACCTTCATAATCGTCCATGCCCACCACAACAGCATCTTCCAGTTCTGGATATGTACAGTGTAAAAAGACGATAGGTATGCCCAAGCTCATGATTTGACGATAAAGGCTGATATTAGGGTTAGGAAATCCTGTTTTAGAACCTTCTACGATTATTCCATCAACATCATGACGACTAAGAATCTTCTGCAGTATCTCTCGCTCCTTGTCGACTCTGTTTCCTGTGGCTACAAGGCTGATCATATAACCGGAACCGGAGCATTCTTTTTCGATTCCTCGAATGATGCTGGGGAAAATATAGTCACTGATGTATGTGCATATTACAACAATATTGGTAGTAGTTCTGGCTTTGTCTGTGACTTTATTATTCTCAGGTGTGGCTACATAAGTTCCGCTTCCTTGGACCTGATAAACTAAATTATTGTTCTTTAAACAGGAAATTGCCTGGCGGATTGTCTGTCGGCTTACTTGAAAGCGGCTAACCAGATTGTATTCAGTCGGTAGTTTTCCTGTTGATGCATACAATCCTTCCTTTATTTCTTTTTTCAAGATATCAGCAATTTCTGAGTATTTTGACATTCTGCAGGCTTCCTGCTCTTAAATTACCTAGAAACCGTACAAATTACAAGTGGATAACTGATTATATTGTTTTATTACTATTGTGCTTTTTTAACAAAATATTTGCATCATATACAAATATGGCTTTAAAAATGGAATAGTTGTAAGTACAAATAACTTGATTTAATCAATTTGCATGGTGTATTACAAAATATGTGCTGTTGCATACTAATTGAAGGATGTCATATACTTGAACCTTTGGAACAACGAGTGATAGAAGCGAATTTACTTCTACCGAAAAGGGATCTAGTGTTTAATTGCTGAATTAAGTTTATTAAACTATTACCTGTTCTGACCTCGAGTGCTATCGATAAAATCGGAGTTAATTGGAGCACTCAAGACAAGGTGTTTACCTGCACGGATGAAGAACTCGCCCAGCTTAAGAAGATCGCGGGCGGCTTGAAGACGGAAGAGTATCTTGCGGACAGGTCCAGGATAATCCTTGCCTGCTTCAGCAGGGACTCGATTGGGGGCTTCATCAACCTTTTCTCATTCATAATGAATCCGTCGAAGGAAAAGCTCGAAAAAGTGGGCATTCTGATTAATTTGGGATTGGAGCGTTCCTGAAACATCTCATATCAGGAACTGTTTCTCAAAAAGGAAACGAATTCAGAAGATTTCTAGCTCCCGTGTGCAAAATACAGATTTAAAAATAAAAAAACCAGTAATTCATCTTACGAATTAACTGGTTTAAAATGGGCTCGGCTGGGATTGAACCAGTGACCCCTGCCGTGTGAAGGCAATGCTCTCCCACTGAGCTACGAGCCCGTACTCAGCCATCATACCCAAGATGTTTTTTTGTGTCTAGTGGAAAATGATGAGTAATTCAAATTGTTCAATTGGGAATTGAGGTGGTAACAAGACTAACCCAAGAGAATTTTCTTGCATGCCACAGGCAAGGAAAAGATAAGACAAGAACCTCATGGACTTGAGGGCATCAAAGCAAGAACCGCTTGCAAAACTCAAGTTTCATGGGTCCCGTATGAACATAATCCAGAGAGACAGTTGCAAATGATTTGAGAGGATTGCTATATTTTCTCGCTTCTTCCATAAAAATAAAGGAAGGGTATTGACATATAAGTTAGGTTTTACTAACTTGAAATCGACAACCACAATGGGGGGGAGAAAGAATATCAGGACGATTGGTTTTGAAACAATTGCGGGGTCTTCTTCTCTTGGTATTCAGAGAAAACATTGGAAGATTGAAAAACCCTGTTGGTCTTTGATTGTTTGAGAGAGACATACCGGTTTTTGTTCTGATTTTATCTTGCATATATTGGATTGCACTGCCAAAAAGGAGGTTTCCTCTGTCAGAAGAGAAAATTGTGAGAAATTGCTCTCCAACCCTTGCAGGGATTAAGACAGGGAATTTGTTTAGTTGTCCCTATGAGTCCCTTGGTACGTTGGTCGAGGATATCAGCAATTTCAATTTGGTGTTGAATTCAAGAGGTGTCTATGTGGCTCTTCTCCGATTGGACACAGGAAAAGCATTGCTCTATGTGTTTCGTCCTGACAGACTTGCCAGGGATTTGAGAAAGGAAGATGCGGCCTTGCTTTTGCAAGACAAGGGATATGACCCTTCATCCTCGGAGCAATGTATTTGCCGACTGTCCCGAAGGCTGGAAGAAGAGACGGAGTTTCCTCATGAAATTGGACTTTTCCTTGGGTATCCTCCTGCGGATGTGAGTGGATTTATCGAGAATCGTGGACGCAACTGTAAATGTACCGGTTGTTGGAAGGTGTATTTTGATGAGCAAAACGCTTTGAGACTTTTTGAGAGATACCATAAATGTACTGAAGTGTATTGCCATTTATGGAGAGATGGTTTCCCCTTGTCCCGTCTTGCAATAAGGCAGGCGACTGGACAGCAGAAAATAAAAGAGAATGTATTGTTTTGCCCGTTAGCTTGGCAAAACCAAATAAAAACGGTAAGGATGGATTTGTATGAATAGTGTTGCAATTGTGTTTTGGAGCGATACAGGAAATACAGAGAAGATGGCAACTCTGATTGCTGATGGTGCCACAAAAAATGGTGCTGAGGTCTCTCTTTTCAGGGCGAAGGAGTTCCGTCCTTCCCAGATTGATAGTTTTGACATTATTGCCTTTGGCTGTCCGGCTATGGGTGCGGAAGAGCTGGAGGAGGAAGAATTCCAACCGATGTTCTCAAGTTGCGAGGGAAAGCTTTCCGGCAAGAAGATCGCTTTGTTCGGTTCTTTTGGATGGGGAGATGGGGAATGGATGAGAAACTGGGAGGATGTTTGCAAAAAAGACGGGGCGGTTCTCGTCAGCGCCAGTGTGATTTGCAACAACGAGCCAGATGCGGAAGCTGAAATATCCTGCAAGGCCCTTGGAGAGGCGCTGGCATTGCAAAAATGACCGATTGGGGTTTGGGTTGGGGAATGTGATGTGAAAAGTTCAATTGTTGGCAAAACCATCAGGGAGGACAGCAATTGTCATGAAATCCTTGTCCGGACGGATCTCGATTGTAGGGGAACATTTTTCTAAAGAAGTCCTTTTATAAAAGGATTGACTCCGAATTGACAAGAGGGTATTGTCATTTGAATTTGAATTCAAGGGATGTTGCGGTAAACCTCAGGCTCTTCATTGGAGACTTTTTACACATTCTTTCAGTTTTTGAGGTTCTTGACATGGTTTCCTTTAGGTAATAGCCATTGCCGTAACACCACCTTTGATTTACAATTGCCACGCATTTTTATAACTGAGGCATCTCTTATTTTAAATGTGCGGCAAATTTGTTCGGGAGAACAAGTGGGTGGGTACGCAGAGAAAAGGAAAGCCTATGAGGAAAACTTTTTGGGAAAGGTCTGCTCTTCTCTATGATTTTGCAATGAGAAAACATGATGATGAGGATAAGGAAGTGGCTTTGTGCATCGCACGTTTCCTTTCTCCTAATTGTACTCTTTTGGAAGCCGCTTGTGGAACGGGGCGGTTTTCCTGTGCTCTGGCGCCTGGCGTGAAACATGTCTCCTGTTGTGATTATGCCAAGAATATGGTCAGCCAGACAAGGAAGAAAGCAGGGATGCTTGGACTTGAGAACATGGATTTTTCTGTGCAGGATATCACTTCGTTGGACTTTCCTGAGAATCATTTTGATGTGTCCATTGCGGCGAATGTCCTTCATTTGCTTCCTAATCCCGACAGGGCGGTCTTTGAACTCCTTCGGGTGACAAAGCCTGGAGGCCTGCTGATATTCCCTAATTTTGTCAACGCGGGGAGCGCCCCCTCCGGGAAGCGCTTCCTTGCTTTCCTCTCACTATTCGGTTTCCGACCGCAAAACGAATGGACCGAAGTCCAGTTCCTTGGTTTTCTGCGTGAGAGAGGTTTGGAAATATTGGAACATCACCTGTTTCCCTCAGAAGAACCACTTTGTGTCGCTATCACCCGAATGCTTTGATATGCTTGTTGCTGTCAAGCCTGGAGTGAACGACGCTTTATAGTATTTGCGAGTTGACAAATCCAAGTTGAAGATACAAGAATTCATTATATTGTTTCTAATTGGAGTGCTACATGATTCTGCTTGATGAGAAACGGCTTTCTGTATCGGATTTTGATTTTCAGGATTCATTTTTTCCTTTTGGGTTTCTCCTTACAACTCCTTATCCTGAATATAGAATTGTATATGCGAACGAATTCATAATAAAACTGCTTGGGTATCATGATTTCCAAGAAATGACAACCTGCCTTAAAGGGCAGGCGATTTCATTTGTACATGCAAGTGATCTCGAGCGGATTAAAATGGCTGGTTCTGAGCAGGTTGGATGTTTCGCCCCTTTTGAAACATTGTACCGTCTGGTACGGAAGGACAACTCTTTTATCTGGGTATCGCATCGGTCGGAGCATGCGTTAAGTAACGATGGGCAGGAGATGATCATCTCCTACATTGGTAATATCACCAATATTCTTGAT
>JBAXZS010000075.1:0-9724 GCA_041670175.1 Sphaerochaetaceae bacterium
AAAGTAAATTTCAAGTAAGGATAAAAAACGACATGTACGCACTTGTAGAGATTCTCGGAAAGCAGTACAAGGCCATTGAAGGCAAGACCCTTCAGGTTGATCATATCAATCTGAAGAAAGCCGGTGATGTGCTGGAGTACACTTCTGTTCTCGCCATTGTGGATGAGAACAACGCGAAGTTTGGTGCTCCTTACGTGGAGGGTGCAAAAGTGCAGGCCTCTTACGTTGGCGACCAGCTTGGTGACAAGGTACGTGTGTTCAAGTATGAACGCCGTAAGGGTTATCGCAGGACTCAGGGACACCGCGAACAGTATTCACTGATTAAAATTGATCACGTGATTGCATAAGGAGAAGGAAAAATGGCACATAAGAAAGGTGGCGGAAGCTCCCGCAATGGTCGTGATTCCAACTCCCAGCGTTTGGGTGTGAAACGTTTTGGCGGCCAACTTGTCAAGGCAGGTGAAATTATTATTCGTCAGCGTGGGACCAAGTTCCATCCTGGTCAGAATGTAGGAATGGGTACCGACTATACGATTTTTGCGAAAATCCCAGGTAAGGTGCTGTTCCACGAGAGAAACAACCGGAAGTACATCAGCATTGAAGCTGTTGATGCACAGTAGGTTGTACCCTCTAGCCATAAGATATGTTTGGATTTTCTGATGAAACCTATATCGATGTTGCCTCCGGAAACGGAGGCAATGGGTGTGTTGCCTTCCATAGGGAGAAGTTCGTCCCTAAAGGGGGACCCGATGGTGGTGATGGTGGACGTGGCGGAGATGTAATCTTTGTTGTCCGTGAAAACCTGAGGACCTTGGGACATCTGAAGATGGTCCGGACATTTAAGGCTGAGAACGGGAAAAACGGCGGTGGGGACCGTTGTTTTGGTCATGATGGGAAAGATGTTGAGATTCCTGTTCCCCCAGGAACGGTGATAAAGAATGCGGAGACTGGTGAGGTAATTCAAGATCTTACGGGTATGGACCGCTTTGTTTTCCTTAAGGGAGGCAAAGGAGGTTTAGGGAATTGGCATTTCCGTAGCGCCACCAGGCAGACACCCCGTTTCGCGCAACCAGGTCAGAAAGGCGAAAGTCTTCGTATTGGAGTCGAGTTGCTTATCATAGCCGACATTGGATTTGTCGGTTTTCCCAATGCGGGAAAATCCTCGTTGCTCAATGTGCTCACCAATGCCCGTACGAAAGTGGCCGGTTATCCCTTCACTACGAAGATCCCTCAATTGGGCATGATGCGCTATAGCGACATGGATATTGTTCTTGCTGATATTCCTGGTTTGCTTGAGGGCGCAAGCCAGGGTGCAGGCATGGGGATCAAGTTCCTCAGGCATATAAGCAGGACCACAGGTCTTGCCTTTATTATTGACTTGAGCGACGAGCGGTACCTGTCCGCTTATGAGGTGCTTTCCAAAGAACTGGAAGCCTTTGATCCCTCGCTTTTGGAAAAACCCCAGATTATCATAGGGACCAAGCTTGATGAGCCTGGGACCAAGGAGCATCTGGATGAGCTTAGGGCGAAGTATCCGGATAAACAGATATTGGGTATTTGTGTCTTTCTTGAAGAAGGCGTTGAAAGTGTCAAACAATCGTTTGTCAAACTTGTAACGGATACCAAGAAAGGGAAGACCCAGGGTGCTTTCACCACTATGATCAACCATGACGCTGAGTATCGACAGGAGGAGTAGGTTTGGTAGAGACACTGGCAACCGCCATGGTAGGAGGCAGTTTTGATCCTGTACATCTCGGGCATCTGCATCTTGTCCATACCGTGCTTACCCAAACTGAGTATCGCCGTTTTATTTTCATTCCTGTAGCGATTAATAATTTCAAACAACAAAACCATCCAACAAGCAGTATCCATCGGCTTGAGATGCTTCGTTTGAGCTGTGACTCATATCGGACAGTTTATCCCGATGATAAACCCTGTTCCTTGGTGGTTGATGATAGCGAGTTGAAGCGTGGGGGGATATCATATACGTATGATACCGTAAAGCAGCTTTATCTGACTTACAGCGTCAAGGGACGTATCGCCCTTGTCATGGGTGATGATTTACTTGATTCACTTCGTGACTGGCATGAGTTTTCCGCTCTTAAGGAATTGGTCACCTTTGTGGTGATACGCCGCTCGAATGAGGCTCCTTCGTTTTTTGATCCGACCATGGACCTGCGTTATATCGACAGCACCGTGTATGAGGACAGCTCCTCTTCGATTCGAAACCAACTTGGGGCTCTCAGGCCTGCAGAGGAGATGCCTTGTGAGGTGCGGAATCTGATGTGCAAGGAGGTCGCCCGATATGTTGATGAACATCGACTGTACCGAAGTGAGTCGTGAGATAAGGAAAACCGAGAGTGCTTTTAGGTTTGAGCATAGTGTCAGTGTCGCCCAAACCAATGTCAGGTTGAATCATGTCTTCAATGAAGGGCTCGATGATACCTTGCTCACTGTCTGTGGATTGCTTCATGATATCTGCCGGGAGTGGACTGAAGAGAGGCTTGTATCCTATAGCGAGACCCATCATCTTCAGTTACAATCCCAGGAGCGTATGTTTCCTTGTCTGCTTCATGCCCCGGTTGCCTCCAATTTGCTTTTCAACGAGGGGTATCCTACAGGTGTGTGCACTGCCATACGCTGGCATACACTTGGGAGCATCAGGATGGGACGGATGGGACTGATAGTGTTCATCAGTGATTATCTTGAGCCGTTACGCACCCATATCACCGAGGAACAAAGAAAGAAGTTGCTCAGCCATAAGAGTTTGGATGAGGTCTGCTTGGCCATTCTTGAGCAGCAGGACCAATACTTTCAGATAAAAGGTAAGGAGAACGCACCGAGTACCAAGGAGCTGGAGGCGTACCTAAAGGAAGGCAAGACACTTTGCACAGATTGCTTCTAGTACCTGTCATGACCCTTTTACTCTTATTTAGTGGATGCGAGAACAAAGATGTTGAGGCGGATTATCTCTTTTTTGATAACGAGGTTGTCGTCTTGGTGGATGTAAATGATACCCTCCTGGTTTTGTCGATACCCAGGGAGGTGGTCCTCTCTTATGGATCATATAAGAAGATTGAGGGTACTCAGGCCATTTTTGGTTTGCTTGGTTTGAAAGTGGGGACGGTCACCTACGCTTCGGCTGAGAATCTTGAGGAGATACGCACCTTGCTGGCGGCTTTGGCTTTTGAGCAGGGCTTGGACGATGATGCTTCAGGAAGGATTTTGGCTTTGTATAGGCAGGCGAAGTGCTTGAGAAAAAGTGGTTTGCCCGATACACTTGCCAAGCTAAGCGGTTATCCAGTCTCGTTGGAGAAGCTTGCGCATTACAAATCCTGCCACCATTTTGACTTGGGGCAGATTTTAGAAATTGATGACACTACCGATTGGCAGAGCACTGAGGCCTATGTTCGCATATGGTTGGAGGGAGCGCTTCGGTTGGGGAACAAGGAGCAAATGATATGATACCGGAAAAGACAGAACAAAACGCAAAGTTTATTGCACAATTTTTGATTGACCATAAGTGCCTGGATGTCCAGATTCTTGATGTGAACCCTGAGTGTAGCTGGGCCGATTGTTTTATCATCGGAACAGTGAACAGCACAGGGCATCTCAGCGGTGTGGCCCATGAGCTGTGGGGTGAATTAAGCGATATCGGGTTGGAAGTGAGCAACCGGCGCAAGAGCCCCTCCGGCGATGGCTGGACTCTTATCGATTGTGGAGATATCGTCATCCATCTGATGAGCAGCGAGTTGAGGGAATTCTATTCCCTTGAGAAACTCTGGGCCAAGAAAATCACAGAGTAGGTTAGATTAGCCGCTTGTTCTTCCATTTGCCTTTTCTGAAACGGTGGATGAAGCAGACCGAGCGGCAGACCCAGTCGATGTACATACCAATCCAAATGCCATTCAACCCCATTTTAAAGACCGTCGAGAGCACATAGGCGGAGATTACACGGAAGAACCACATGCTGCACATGGAGACTACCATCGTAAATTTGGCATCCCCTGCTGCGCGTAAGGCATTGGGAAGCTCGAAGGCAGCCGGCCAGATGATTGCTGAGGCTATCATGCATTCCTTGACCACGCTGTTGGTGATTTCTCTTGCCAAGGGGCTGAGATTGAACAGATTCACAATATAGGGTGACAGGAAGAAGACGCAGCAGGAGGTGATTCCCATGGAGATATAGGTCTCCTTGAGCAGTTTCTTTGCATAATAATCGGCCTGGTCAGTCTTACCGGCTCCAATGCACTGGCCCACGACGGTGATGGCCGACAAGCCAAGGGCGTTACCTGGGATGTTGGTGAAGCTTGCTATGGAATTGCAGATGGCATTAGCTGCCAGGCTTGCCGTTCCGAGCCCTGCGATGAAATTCTGCACCAGGAGTTTACCGATTTGAAAAACCGAGTTCTCCAATCCGCTTGGGATGCCTATGCGAAGTATCCGTTTGATCATGCTCATCTGCCACCTGGGATGGAGCATATCAGAGAGAAATATCTCGTTGCGTTTATTCCTGATTAAAATCGTCATGACGATGGCTGCCACCATACGGCTTGCAAGGGTGGCTATCCCTGCTCCAACGACACTTAGGTTCATGCCATAGATGAGAAGCGCGTTTCCTCCGACATTGATCAAGTTCATCAGCAGGCTTACCTTGAGCGATATCCTGCTGTTGCCCATGGACCGGTACAAAGCAGCGCAACTGTTATAGATTGCCAGAAACGGGAAACTGAGCAATATCCAGAAAAAATACTTATCGGCATTGTCCATTACCGTCCGATCGATGTTTCCAAAGAGGAAAGACAGGAAGGTCCTCTTGATTGGCATGAAGATGACAATGATGGCAATCCCTGCCAGCAAAGAGACATTGAATAGTTGTTTGCCCGCGACGCAGGCACTGGGCCTGTCCTTGTTGCCTATGTATTGGCTGCTTACCACAGCACCCCCGGTGGCAAAGGCTGCAAACAAGGCGATCATCAGTTGGCTGAATGAGTCAACAAGACTGATGCCGCTTACCGCTGCCTCGCCATTTGCCGATACCATCACAGTGTCGGCCATGCCAATGGCCACGGCAAGGAATTGTTCAGCTACCAGAGGAAGAATCAATTTGGACAGATATTCATTGCTGAACAATCTGTTTGGTATTTGAGAGATGTTTTTATTGTTCAATGTACTTATTCTGTAAGCAACCCTTCATCATTGCTGAATTCTTTCTTCTTAATATTCTTGAAAAGCCTGACCAGTTTCTCGACGGTCATCTTTTTCTTTTCCTCTCCGCAGAGATCAAGCACGATGGTCCCTTCATCCATCATGACGAGCCGGTTGCCATAATCAATGGCGAACTGCATGTTATGGGTGACCATCATTGCCGTAAGCTTGTAGGTGCTGATGTAATTCGTTGTCAGGTCCATAACGGTCTGGGCATTATGGGGATCCAAGGCTGCGGTATGCTCATCAAGAAGAATCAGTTGAGGCTGGCTCATGACAGTCATGAGCAAGGTCAAAGCCTGTCGCTGGCCGCCTGAAAGCAATCCGACATTATCCTTGAGCCGGTCCTGAAGACCTATCGGCTCAAGAAGTTTCTTGAATTTCCCTCTTTTCTCGTTGGTCAAACTGAACCGCAAGCCTTTCATCCCTTTGGTGGAGGCTGTGATCAGATTGTCCTCCACGGACATACCCGCGGCGGTACCCTTGGTCGGATCCTGAAAAATCCGTCCGATAGTGAACGCTCTCCTGTATTCAGGCATACGGGTTATGGTTTTGCCGTTGAGCTTGATGATGCCATTGGTGACAGGGTAGGTCCCGCTGATCAGATTGAAGAGGGTGCTCTTGCCACTGCCATTGGAACCTATTACGCAAACGACATCGCCATCATTGATTGTAAGATTCACATCATCGAGTGCCATTTTCTCATTGATCGTGCCGGGGTAGAAAACCTTGGTTATATTGGTTAGCTCAAGCATTATTGGATCTCCTTTGCATGACGGGCTTCGGAGCGTGCGATAGCTTTTTTTCTTGCACCATTACTCGAGGCTTTGCTTCTTGTCTGGGCGATAAAAAGGCTGGTGATGACAAGAATACCGGTCAGTAATTTGAAATCGTTAGGCGTAATGTGAATCAGATATCCATATTTTCTTCCGAAGAACATCAAGGCTTTGTACATGATGGCTCCGAATATCGCTCTCAAGGTAATAAGGGATATCCTGTTGCTGGAGAAAAGGAATTCTCCCAGCATGATCCCTGCCAGACCTTGAACGACCATTCCCTGCCCCAGGTTCGCATCTGCGAATCCCTGGTACTGGGCCAGCATGCCTCCACTTAAGGCGATCAAGCCGTTGGAGATACCCAGACCAAGGAGTTTCAGGTGCTCGGGGTTCATGCCTTGGCTGATGACCATCTGCTCGTTGCTTCCCATCGCACCGATGGCGATTCCCAAATCAGTACGAAAAAACAAATCGAAGATAAGTTTGATCACGAGCACCACGAGCAAGGTCCCTAAGAGACTTGCATATTCACCGGGAATGAAGGAAAAGAACTTGGGAAGCTTGGTGTACAGGGTCTCTACCCTAAGAAGAGGCACATTGGCTTTGTTGCCCAGGATTCTTAAATTGATGGAATAGAGCATTGTCATGGTGAGGATGCTGGCCAACAATCCAGGGATATGAAGCTTGTTGTGAATGGCAGCCGTGACCATCCCTGCGATAATCCCGCTGAGAAAGGCCAGAAGCAAAGCTACAGGAATCGG
This sequence comes from Sphaerochaetaceae bacterium, assembly GCA_041670175.1. Lineage (GTDB taxonomy): Bacteria > Spirochaetota > Spirochaetia > Sphaerochaetales > Sphaerochaetaceae > JBAXZS01. The sequence goes on from JBAXZS010000075.1 coordinate 6,746, forward strand.
GAGACCATGGGTGATGCCCATAGCAGTCACCGCAGCTCCCGTTGCGAAGGAACCATCACAGGTCAGATCAGCCAGGTCCATGACACGAAAGGAGATTAAAATCCCTAATACCATGATGGAGAAAATCAGGCCGTCAACAAAAATACCCTCAATCATACAAACCCCTTACAGAGAAAAACCGTCGGCTTTATCAGGCCGACGGCGAATAAGACTATATCAAGCAGAACATTACTTTTGGAGTTTTTTCCCATCCTGAATGATAACAGCAGCTTCGTCCAATCGTGCTTGGCTGATAGTATATCCAAGCTGCTTGGCTGTATCAAGATTAAACCACAATTCAAAATCCTTGGGATCGGTCAAATATACCGTACCGATATCCTTGGGGGAGGTCCCCTTGATTGCTTTCTCGATGACCTTGCCTGTAGCGGTTCCCACACTGTAATAATTGAAGCCCCAGGCGATCAGGCAATGAAGTCCGTCAATACCACTTGGATCCGAGCTGAACAAGGGCTTCTTTGCCTTGTAACATACATCATCTATGGAGGCGATGGCGGAGATCACCGCATTATCCGTGGCGATGTACATGGCATCAATACGGTCGATGATTGACTGTGCTGCCATCTTCACCTCGCTGGTATTGCTGATGGCGACACTTACAAATCCGACCCCGAGCTTTTCACAGGCAGCCTTCGCCGCTTCCATGAGGACAACTCCATTGGCCTCCCCTGAGGCGTAGATGTTTCCGACTGTCCTGGCCCCTGTAATCTCAACAAGCAGTCTTATCTGGCTTTCAACCGGGTTGCTGTCGGAGACGCCGCATATATTAGGAGCGGTAAGTCCTGCATCATTGGGGTCCGTGACTGCGGAGAATACCACAGGAATATCTGAAAACACATTTGCCAAGGCCTGAGCAGAGGGAGTTGCGATACCCACCACCACGTCATCCTTGTCGCTCTTGAATTTTTGTGCTATCGAGGCAGCCGTGGAAATATCCCCATTGGCATTCTGCTGATCATACGTGCAGGAAAGATCCGTGGTTGCAAGGTAATCCATCAATCCTTTCTCTGCCGCATCCAGTGCCGGATGAGGGAGAAGTTTTGAGATACCAATCTTATAAACCTTTTTACCGGTGGTAGCACCCTTGACCTCGCTGGAGCCCTGAGCGGAGAGTGGCAGCGTCAATGCGGCAACAAGCAAACAGAGCAAAAATCCTTTCTTCATCGTATCCTCCAAATAGAATCCTTAGGCCTTACTATACATAAACATTTTGTATTTGTAAACAACTTATACAATGAGTGAATAAAAATTCACTATATATGCATTAATTGTTTTTAGTCTTCTCTCCGTCCTTCACCAGAAAGGAAGCCTTCTTGAGCAAACTCTCGTCGATGGTGATTCCCAAATATTTCGCACTGTCCATATTGAAGACCAAATCGAACTGTGTTGGATCATTGAAGAAGATGGCACCGATGTCCTTTGGTTTTTCCCCCTTGATGATTCGTTGCACTACTTTTCCTGTCTCAAGCCCTACCGTATAGTAATTAAATCCCCACGACATGAGAAAATGTGTGCCCATGCTGCTTGTGATATCACTGTTGAAAAGAGGTTTCTTTGCCTTGTAGCAGACCTCGTCAACGCTTGCTATCGCGCTTACCACCGTGTTGTCTACAGCTACATAGATGCCATCTATCCGGTCGATTATGGATTGGACCGCCATCTTCACCTCTGCACTGTTGCTTACTGCTACACTTACGAAACCAATTCCTTCCGCCTTGCAAACCTGTTTGGCTACTTCCATCTGGGCCACTCCGTTTGCCTCGCTGGAGGTGTAGACCATGCCTAGGGTTTTGAGATGCGTGACCGCGAAAAAGGTCTTGAGCTGCAAGTCTATAGGATTCATATCCGAGACACCACAGATATTGGTATCCTCTGTCTTGTCATAGTTGGTGACCAGTCCGGCTGCCAAGGGGTCGCTGATGGCTCCAAAAATAACAGGTCTGTCAGTAAACACCGTTGCCAAAGCTTGGGCTGGGGGGGTTGCAATCCCAATGACCATGTCCTGATTATCGCTTTTGAATTTTTGGGCAATGGCAACCGCGGTGGAGATGTCACCGTTGCAATTTTGGAGGTCGAACTTGGTTTCCACACCTGCTCCGTTGAGATAGTCCTGGATGCCTTGCTCGATTGAATCGAGGGCAGGATGGGAAACAAGTTTTGAAATGCCGATCTTATAGACCTTGGACTTCTGCTCAACTTGGGGCTGGGCGAAAGCAAGACTGGAAACAAGTAAGAAACAAAGGAATGATGCTATTTTTCTCATGTTGGATCTCCTGATTGTGTTACTATACAAAGAAACCATATTGCTATTCAAGTATCTTTACATAGAAACAAGAAAAAAACCACCCCGAAAGGTGGCTGATGGAAGATGTCATGAATGGTTCTTACTTAGTTCTCGTCATCAAAAGAATCATCCTCGGCCTCATTGAAAAGCCTGTTCTCGGTGTCATCCTCTTGATCAGCTTCCTCCGTGGATTCTCCATCGACCAGAAAATTATCATCAATGAGGGAATCCTCATCCGATTCGGAGTCATCATCAGTAAGGAATTCATCTTCCTCGTCGCCGAATTCAGTACCTTCTGGCGGGTCCATATCTTCAATCAAATCGTCATCATCCTCGACTCCGTTGAAATAGCGCTCTTCCTCCGCGTCAAGTTCGTCAGTGAAATCATTTTTTTTAATTATCATGGAGTTGTCCCCTTCCTCACGCTCAAACCATAGGAAAAACCATCCCACTTGTCAACTGATAAACCGTGGATTTCTCTGCATCTTTCCAAGACCTTGCAGATTGCAGAAAGGCGATTGGATATGATATATATAAGGATAACGAGGAGTCGATTGATGAAAAAGCGTCTGTTTGCTGTTTCTCTTCTTGCAACAATAGGATTGTTGTTCATTTCCTGTCAAAGTACTGTTGTTGTC
>JBAXZS010000076.1:0-9601 GCA_041670175.1 Sphaerochaetaceae bacterium
ATATAGATTGCTCCATTGTCATTGGCAAAGGTGCGCACCACTGCTTCCAAGTGGCTCCAGATGCCTCTGTTGAAGGCTCCCGTCTGAGGAGACATGTTGCTCAAATAGAAGGAGTCATCCATTGCCTGGGCGCTCCATTTCTGGTCCGCAGCAGGAATGAGATGTCCTCGGTCGTATCCACTGGAGCGATAATCATCCAATGAGGCGCTTCGGGTAAGGATGGCTGGATCAGGACGGAAGTTATCAGTCCTTTCAATAGTGCCAACGACCTCATCGCAGGTGAGCTGGTAAGCCACCCAGGAGGGTTGCTCATACTGTTCGTTGTAGCTAAGAGCATACCCGCAATGGGATACTTGCTGCTCGCCGGGAACCGGAGCGGGTAACTCGACACCCTGGGGCCAGGAGACTGAGCCGGAAGAGACCTCGTGCGGTGTGGAAGCCACCGTGATGCCGATGAAGAGTGCGAGAAGCACAACCAGAGAGAGAAGGAGTGCTTTGCATCCAGTATGTTTTTGTTTTTTCCTTACCATATGGACAGTATAGGTGAAAAGTCTTTTTGTCGCAAAGCTAGTAGACCAATTCAGACTTATCTCCTACAATCCAAGACATACGATTATGGATAAACCTGACAAAAGCCTGAGATTCCTCGGGAAACTTTTTTGGACAACCCTCTCGTTGAGCGCCTTCACGTTCGGGGGAGGTTTTGTCATTGTGTCCTTGATGCGTAAGAAGATGGTGGAGCAGTATCATTGGATAGATGACGAGCAGATGCTGGACTTTGTCACGATTGCCCAGTCCTGTCCCGGACCTATCGCAGTAAACGGGGCATTGATCGTGGGCTATCATCTTGCGGGTTTTATCGGGGCTATGGCCGCCTTGTTGGGAACCATATTGCCTCCGATGATAATTCTCTCAATTGTGAGTCTCGTGTATCGTATGTTCCAAGGAAATCCTTGGGTTGCCGCTGCCTTTTATGGTATGCGTCCGGTGGTTGCCGCCATCGTGCTTCAGGTCGTATGGTCCTTGCTCAAGCCTTTTGTCCATGACAGGAAGTTCATCCAGATCCTTGTATGTCTGGGGGTTTTCTGCCTGCTTTTCTTTTTGAAGATCAATGTTGTCTTTATCATGCTTTGTTCCCTGGTCCTCAGCGCCGCTTATGCCCTTTACCAGGCTAGGGAGGCAAAACGATGAAACTGCTACTTCAGTTATTCCTCGCTTTCTTTCAGATTGGGTTGTTCAGCATCGGTGGTGGATATGCCGCCATGCCTTTCATCCTGCAACAGGCGGTTCAGAAATATGGCTGGCTTACCTTGGATGAGTATGCCGACCTGGTTACCATCGCCGAGATAACCCCTGGACCGATAGCACTCAACAGCGCCTCGTTTGTGGGTATGCGCACCGCCGGAATTTGGGGAATGGTCATTGCTACTTTGGGTAATATCCTCCCCTCGGTGCTTATTGTGTTGTTTCTTGCCAGGTTGTACGAGAAATACGGACAGCAACAGTTCATGAAAAGCATGTTGGAGAACATGCGTCCTGTGGTGATTGCCTGCATCCTTTCCGCCGGGATAGGTTTGCTGAGCATTGCCTGTGGTGCTGTGCTGACGACAGTATCCCTTCGGACCTTGTTTCCTGTCGTGATCTTTCTTCTGGCTTTCATACTACTGGATAACAAGCACCTGCAAGTCAATCCCATATTGCTTCTTTGTTGCGGTTCGGTCGTAGGGATCCTTTATAAACTGGTGTTCTAGCCTAGAAACGCTTGGTGTGGATATGGCAATAGGGTTCGCTGCCCCGTTTGAGATAATGTTTCTGATGGTATTCCTCCGCCTTGTAGAACGTGGCGACCGGTCTTGTCTTTGTCGCGATATCCAATCCCTTTTGTTCAAGGCGTCTGATTAATTCCTGTGCGGTGGCAAGCTCTTCCTCTGTCTGATACCAAAGCACTGATTGGTACTGTTCCCCGATATCAGGTCCCTGACCGTCTTTTTGGGTAGGGTCGTGTATCTCGAAAAAGTACTGTGCGACAGAAGGGTAGTTGATGACATGATCATCATAGCATACCTCGACTGTCTCATAGTGACCCGTATTATGACTGCATACTTCCTGATAGGAAGGCTGCACTGTTGTCCCGCCCATATATCCACAAGTCACCTCAAGGACACCTTCAAGTTTTCTGAAAAGATGTTCCATACCCCAAAAGCATCCACCACTAAAATATGCATATTTGTTCATATCGATATCATATCAGGATTTAGTCCCTTTTTGCAAACCCCAGGCAGAGGAGGAATGACAGGACGAGTGCCATGCCGAGCTGGAACACATCAAGAAAAGTCCCTACGGTCTCCCTTGAGAGAAAAAGGGAAACCGAAGGAAGCGAAGAGAGCTCATAGTTGCATATCAGGGCGATGAAGAGATTGTTTGCAAGGTGGATACCCAGTGAGTATTCGAAACCACCCAGCTTGAGGCTGACCAACGTCGCAAGAAACCCAAAAAGTGCATAGTACGAGATGACCGCGATTGCGCTGTCACCTTGTCGCACTTCCTTGTTCGCAAGATGGGGAAGCACAAAAAGAAGCATACAGAACAGGGAGCTGGCAAAATGATTGGAAAACAGACGGCTAGGAATGATTCGCATCAGGAATTCCTCGCTGAAACATTGGATAGTGGTGGCCAATAGGGCAACGAGAACCATCACCAGTAGAGAGGAAAGGGAAGGATGCAGCGCTTGGTAGAGAGTTGGATGAAGTCTTGCCCTCAGCAGGGTGAACAAGGAAACGATAAGGAAATAGGAGGTGAAGGCGAGGAAGAACAATGGTTTCTTGATCCCTCCCTTACGGATGAGTTCCTGTGGTTTCTGTTTCAGGATAAAATGGGATACGAGTACAATTGCAAGAGCCATGGCCCAAAAGGAAGAATTGACAATGAGATAGGAATGGAAGGGCTGAGGGAGAGGAAGCCTGCCTGCCAATGCCATGAGAATAGGTCCCAAGGCTATCCAGAAGAGATAGATAAAGAGGATTGAGGCGAGGATACGAAGTTTCTCGGTCTTTTTTTCTTGGTCCATAATCCAATTCTACTCATTTTGATGGTATACTACCACCATGAACTGTCAAAAAAGAGAATATGTATTCCACGCCTTGGACAGTGGCGATGTCTGTGTGTTCCCTAGTGAAGTGAGCGCCCGCTCTTATCTTGTGGACTATGCCATCCATTCAAAAAATGGTGCCATCCTCTCCAGCCAAGGTATAAGCAGTGACACCTTCCTGCAGCTGTTCCATCCCTATCATGAGCCAAAAGAGCTTTCCAATGATATGATCAGGCAACTGTTCGTCCAAAATGCCATCAAGGGTGGCTTGTCCCTTTCCTATTTTCTCAAGGGGAGGTTCGAGGAATCGACAGTGCGTATCAGCAAATACCTTGCAAAGATTCTTCCTCAGTTCAAGGATCTTTGCTCCAGTCCCGTATTTGGGAAATTGGAAGCGCCGTTGCGCTCAGATGTCCAGCATCTTTATGATGCCTACCGCTTGTTTCTTGCTGATCGTCATCTCTTTGAACCCGCCTATGAGGAACTGGTCATTCCCCAGGACCATGGACGCTATCGCATACTCTTCAGCGATACCCAGCTGGGGTTTTCCCGGTTGTATCATCGTTTGGGCTCTCCTGCCTGGATCATCCCTTGCCCCACTGAGGAGGTTCCTGAGGAACCGGTCATCCATAGATATGAGAATTATGTGCAGGAGATCAGGGATACCCTCCGCCTGATAAGGGAATTGCTTGATGAAGGCGTGCCCTCAAGGGATATAGCCATCTCCGTTGCCAAAAGTGAGACGATGGTCGAACGGCTGAGGGATGAGGCTGTCTTGTATGATGTGCCGTTGATTCTTCGTTTTGGGCAGAATCCTTTTTCCCATTGTGCGGGACGTTTCTTTAATTTGCTCAGTGTGGTATACAGCCAGCAATTCAGCCTTGACAGCATGAAGGCTCTTTTGCTGGAGAGGGGCATACCTTGGAAGGATTCGGCCTTGCAAAGCCGTCTGATCGCCTCTGCTGTGGACCTGTTCATCGACCAGGGGTCATTGTCCCTTGACAAACGGGATGCATGGCAGAGGAACCTATGGAAGGATACGGAGGCGGAAGCCTGGTACACTTCCTTCAAGCGGTTGGTTATCCAATTGAACACCACAAGCACCATAGCTGAGTTGCAAAAGGTGTTCCATGCTTTTCAGCGGAGTTTCCTTGCAGAGAACCTCTGGGTTGGATTTGAAGGTGAGGATCTGTATCGTTTCTGCCTGCATAAGCTTGACGAGCTGGATGATTGCCTGAAGAGTGCAGGGATTGATTCCTATCCTAAAGTCTACTCGCTGTTCCTTTCTTTCTTGGGAAACCAGCAGTACGTGAGCCAGCAAATCCAGGCCAGGGGAATCAACGTGTATCGATGGACGGATAGCAGCGCCCTGTATGTTCCTCATCATTTTGTGTTGAGCCTGGACTATGACAGCACCAGGTGCATCGATACTCCTCTTTCCTGCCTGCCAGAGACGGTGGAGAAACTCTTGCGTGAGGAGGAGGACCTGACCGAGGCGACCTTGAAAGCCATCTCAATGGATAAGGCACGGCTCTCTTACCATCAGAGTGATTACCAGAGTGAGGGGGTCTGCCCTTCCTTTTTCAGAAAGGAGGAGGTTGTCACGAAGTTTCTTCCTGACTGTTATGAAGAGGAGAAGCTGCTCTGGAGCCAGGGGAAGGCTGATCTCAGGGGCAACAGGTTCCAGCAAAGATGCTATCAGAAAGCCCTTTCTTCTTCTCTTGCTGACACCTCCTCGCATTTGGATTTCACCAAGGATCCGGTTCCCAAGGAATTTCTTCAGGTCCTTTATCGGGAAGAGGGGAGGATTTCTCTTTCCTCAACCGCCTTGGATACGTTCACCGCCTGTCCCTTCAAGTGGATGAGCCAGTATGTGCTCATGGTGAAGGAAGCCGAGTACAGCGTGGATCTGGTGGACAACAGGGCGATTGGAGAAGTGCTTCATAGTGCCTATGAGGCTTTTTTCCGGGAGATAGGGATCTTCGACCCTCATCAGAGGGAATACTACCGGGAACGGTTGCTTTCCTGTTTTGATGATGCTCTTGAAGCAAAATATGGTACCGATGGACCGAATCCCTCGGTACATCAATGGCTTGTGAGCAATTTCCGTGAGCAAAGCACCCTTATCCTCCAAGAGGAGGAGATGTACTTTCCCCATATACCGTCAGTAGGATTTGAGGAATGGCTTTCCTACCAAGAGGACCAGATTGTATTCTCTGGCAAGATAGACAGGATTCTCAAGCTTGCTGACAATTCCTACTGTGTGATTGATTATAAGAAAGGGGAACCACCGATGAAGAAGGCTGACAAGGGGTTCCTCTCGATACAATTGCCTTTTTATAATCGCCTGATTGAGCATGCAAAGGGAGGAAGAGCGGATAGCGCAGGGTATTATAGTGTCTCCTCAGGCAAGTATTATCTCATCTGGGACAAAGAGAACACCGCGTATCGGGATGCCGGTGATCAGGTTTTCCAACAGTGCCTTGAGAGGTTTGTCTCCCATCTGGACTCAGGGGAGTTCCCCGCGACTGTATCCTCCAAGGGATGTGAAGGTTGCCTTTGGCGTCCGACTTGCAGAAAGAGGTTCGCAACAAAATGATGAACACGATTGAACAGATACTCGCCATAAAGAAGGTCCAGTTGGATGATGACCAGCTCAGGGCTGTCAACTGTATGGGCAATACCGTTGTTGGAGCGGGGGCAGGCTCGGGGAAGACCACGGTCCTCTCCTACCGTTTTCTCAAATTGATGCTCTCAGGGATGGATTGTGACCGGATTCTTGCCTTGACCTTTACACAGAAGGCTGCCAAAGAGATGCAGAGCAGGATTGCCTCGTTGCTTGCTGGTCTGATTGTCCAAGAAGGGGTGAATGATGAGACCAAGGCTTTCCTGGGTGACCAATTCGCTAACCATTTTCCTTTGGCGACCATTTCCACCTTGGATAGCTTTTGTTCCACGATAGTCCGCAATGACGCCATACGCTACGGGCTTACCGCTGATTTTTCCATTGATGAGGACCGGAATTCTCAGAATGCCAAGTTCCTAGCTCGGCAGATGCTCAACCAATGCGCTTCTGACGAAGGGGCGAGAATCCTTTCCCAGCTGTACAATCCTTCTTCCTTGTCCGATTTGCTTTCCTCTTTAGCTATCAAGGATTATTATCTTCCTCATACTCTTGATCCTCAATTGTTTCAGAACGTGGTTTCCTCCCTTGCCAGCATGCTTGAACAGAAGAAACGGAGATTGCTTGAGCTTCTTGGTGAATATGCGCAATACGAGCCTTCCAAAGGTGTTATAGAGGGCAGTGTCTCTACGATAGCCCGTACGAATATCGACCAGTTGAGTTCAGGTGGGGATGAGCTTTGGAAAAGATTTGTCCTTGCTCCAGGGACAATCTGGAGAAAACCCGGCAATGTCTCAAGTGAATTCTCCTTGTATATCAAGAAAACCACGGATGAGTACAAGGAATTGAGAAGCGGTATCCTCTGCGGGCTCTTGGCATTGGAGAACCAGAAAAGCTTGGGAAAGGTCATCGATTTTCTCTGCAGGTTCCATGATGCCTTTCAAAAGAGCAAACGGGAAACAGGGTTGCTTTGCTTCAATGATGTGTCGAATCTGGCTGTGGATATACTCAAGGAAAATGTGTCCTTGCGCTCTGCGTTCGCTTCCCGTTTCGATGCCATCATGATAGATGAGTTTCAGGATAACAACCAATTGCAAAGGGATCTGCTGTTCCTTCTCAGTGCCAAGGATACCTATACAAAGCAGGAGGTCCCCCCCGTTTCAGAAATAGAGCAGGACAAGTTGTTTTTTGTCGGGGATGAGAAGCAATCCATCTTCCGTTTCCGTGGCGCCGATGTCTCAATCTTCAAGTCCTTGAGCAATGATTTTGCTCAAGACGGGACCATCGAGCTCAATACCAACTATCGGACGGAATCGTTCCTTATTGAGCTGTTCTCCACAATGTTCTCCCAGATTATGGGGAATGCATCATCTTCTTTTGAAGCGACGTTCAAGACGTTGAAAGCATACAATGCTACCGGTCCCTCAAGTTTTACCTTGTTGGTCAAACCTTATGAGAAAGAGACAGTGGTTGAGGGGAGTGAGGAAGAGGAGGATGCCTCAAATGCCGAGGCCGAGGCATATGCGGTAGCCTCAAAGATGAATTCGATGCTCACTGAGGGCACGTGTCTTGTTTTAGAGAAGGATGGGACTTCCCGTCCTCCCAAGCCCAGTGATATCGCACTGTTGCTCCGTTCCGGGGGAAAGCAACTAAGCTACGAGAAAGCCCTGAAGAAGTTCGGGATTCCCTATAGCATTTCCCAGGTGTCCCGTTCCTTGATGCTGGAATCCCCTGCCAATGACTTGTATGCCATGTTGCAACTGTGTGTCTATCCTTCTGACAGGATAGCCTATGAAGCGGCCCTCCGCAGTCCTTTTTGTAATTTCGATGATGCCCTGGTCGCTACTGTCCTGAAGAATCCAATTCCCTTTATGAGGGAATCCTCCCCTGATATGCAGTACCAAAAGGCTTGTGACTTCTTTGAACAGCTCCAGGAGAATGTGAGAAAGCTCACGCTTCCTTCCCTGGTGCAGTTCCTTTGGTACGAAAGTGGATATCGCCTTGCATTGATGCGGTATCCTCGTTTTCAGGTGTATCTGGAGCATTATGAGTATTTGTACCGGCTTGCGATGATACAACAGGAAAAAGGGAATTCCCTGGTGCAGTTCCTTGATGAGATACGACCCGCCTTGGGAACGAACACCAAGTTGGAGGATGGACAGGGAGAGGTGATCACCGAGGGGAAGCAGGGTGTGCAGATCATGTCCATCCACAAAGCCAAGGGACTGGAGTTTCCCATTGTGTTCGTTGCCGATCTGGCCAGCAAAAGTAAGAACGAGGTGATAAGTTCCTGTCTTGTCAATGGTGAGCATATTCCCAATTTTATGGATGAGAACGGAATAAGGAATGTCAATTTACTGTTTGATGCCAGGGATGAGGAGAAGCAGCAGTCCATTGCCGAGATGAAGCGGTTGCTGTACGTGGCTCTCACTCGTGCCAAATCCCATTTGGTGCTGAGTCTCTGTCTGGGGAAAAAACCTAAGAAGGAGAGCTCGGTGCAGCGAATGTCCGACTGGGTTTTGGATTCTCTCTCAGTCGATAGGGATACCTTGGTTTCCCCTCATCCAGAGGTGACCATTGAGAAGATCCAGGATGTCAGGCAAGAGGAATTGAACAGCAGTCGTGATTTGTCCCGTACTTCCTTGGATACCTTGGATTCTTGGTATGGGGCTCCTCTCGCAATCATGGATGACAGTCCCGGCAGAATGGCAGTTACAGCCCTGATCAAGGAAGTGAAGGATAGTACTGCCCCCTCCTTGCCTTCCTTGCCTTCTGATGCAATCTTTGAGAAGAGGGAAGGGGATGAGAAAGAAGAGGCGATTGCTGACTTTGGCACCCTTGTCCATGCTTTGGTCATGCAGGATATGGACAAAAGCATTCCTTCCTTGAAAGGAGAGCAACTGGTTCCCCAGACCTTGAAGGATGAGCTGTCAAGTGCGGAACTTGAGACGATACTCTCTGACGGGGAGGCCCTTTCCTCTCAATTCCTCTCAAGTGCATTCTACCAAAAGGAAGTGAAGCCCTTTAAGGTGAAGACCGAGGTCCATTTCTTTTCCCGGGAGGAATGCCATGAGGGGGGCAAGGCGAGAATGGTGGCGGCTGAGGGTTCCATCGATGTATTGGTGGATAAGGAAGATCATTTCGATCTCTTGGACTTCAAGACCGACAAGTGGCGTGACCCTGCTTCCCATAGGCAGCAACTTTTAGTGTATGCGAGGGCGGCGCAACGAATAACAGGAAAACCTGTGCGTAGTGCGATAGTCTTTTTGCGTGATTGCAGGGATATTGTCTGGAATAAGGAGTAAATGTTAAGGTTGCAGTATGCTGAAAGAATCAATTGAGGCTTGCCTGGCCCGTCGTATATGTGGAGATTTGTTTGTCAGACGGATTGAGGAAAAACAAGCTGTGTTTGTTTTCTCCGACCAGGAGAGAAGTAGCCGGTCAGTGCCAAGTTGGAAGGATGAGCTTGCCTCCTATTGTCAGAGGAGCAATCTTTATCCTGCGACTATTGGTTTTGATGGTTCCGATGCCGTCTTTGCGTTAGGGACCAACTATGACGAGGCCGGGCAGGCTCTTGGGGCATGTACCATTTTCAATCTTCCAGTCTCGAGAAAGGCGGAGGATGTGGTACGTGACAGGATTGCCTTGGCTATTGATTGTCCTGATGCCTTGACTCGTATTTTTTATGAGATGGGGGCGTTTCTCGCTCTTGTCGGTCCGGATTCCGAATCCTATGCCGCAAGCCTGAACTGGGAAGCCTGCATCACCTTGGCACGCTCATATGAGCGGTCTTCCTCCCTGGTCGATTCACTTTGCCAGGATACGGGAGGGGCCGATTTCGTCATTGAGTATTTTCCTCGGGGAATAACGATTGAGCCTGATATCGAGCG
>JBAXZS010000077.1:0-9505 GCA_041670175.1 Sphaerochaetaceae bacterium
CCATCAATAGCATTCTTGCCGGTCGCACTTGAGTCATGCTTGTTCTGATAAGCGTTCGCATATCCAGCAGCCACACTCACACCATCAATTGGATTTGCAGAAACACTTGCCACAAAATGGAACTCATTGGCAGTATCCACAGCAGGATCCACAGCCAAGTTGGCAGAGATGAGCTTACCATAGCCTACAGTCAAACCAGTGGAATAAGTCGCATCACTTCTCAACTTCCAACCATAGTAACTCATGTTCCCAGTAGGATCGGTGTAGACGTTCAGACCTGACATGTTGCTATTTGCACCAACACTCAGCGCTGCAGTCACATCACCCATGTCAACTCCCTGAGCCTTCAGGGCCTTGTCAAGGCTGATAGAAGCGTTTGCCTTGACTTTTGCAGCTTCATTCAAAGAAGGCAGAGCCTTCAAGGTGATTGTCCACATTGAATCAGGATCAGCAACTTTCAAATAGATATAGCTTTCCTCGTTTGCGAGGGTACTATCAATCCCTTTTGGAGTTGCAGTGAAACCGCCATCCTTCCAAGTGAATGCATAACCAGCTTTAAAAGATCCTGTGAACTTGATATCTGCCGCAGACACAGTCGCAGCAACCAAGAGAACCAGAGCCAATACCAAAACAAACTTTTTCTTCATTACGTAAATCTCCATTTATCTGTGAATGGAGATAAAAAGACAAAATATATTATAAGATTTAATTATTTATAAAAAATGATTTTTAGATTTATAATCTTTCTTGTGAAGATTTTTGCATTCATTTTACCCTTGTGAAAGGAAAGGCATGGGACAAGGACACAAATTGAATGGCATAGTAAGTGAAGGCATCCTTCATAGGGGAGACTTCGCTCCCCTATGGAGAGACAAGCATCAGGCTTTGAATCTATTAAGCCTTAACGCATTGGTCACTACGGTAACGCTTGACAGGGACATGCAGAGGGCCGCAACCATAGGAGAGAGGGTTGGACCACCAAAGAGGGTGAGCAGCCCTGCCGCGACAGGAATTCCCAGGCAGTTATAGAAGAATGCCCAGAAGAGGTTCTCCTTGATATTCCTTACCGTCGCCTTTGACAGCTTCACCGCCAAGGCGACGTCCATGAGGTTGTTGCGTACCAAGATCACATCAGCGCTATCCTTGGCAATGTCGGTGGCGCTCCCTACGGCGATGCCTACATCCGCCTGCTCCAGGGACGGGGCATCATTTATGCCGTCACCTACCATGGCGATGATTTTCTTGTCCTGCTTCATGGCTCGTATTGTCTTTTCCTTGTCTCCAGGCATTTGGGCGGCATGGAAGGTAGTGACACCAATCTTCTTTGCAATGGCCTCTGCGGTACGCTGGTTGTCACCTGTGAGCATTATTGTGGAGATGCCCATTCTCTTAAGCTCATCAAGGGTTTCGATTGTCTCGGGACGGATTGTATCCGCAATAGCGATAATTCCAAGAACTTTCCCGTCATATTGGACCAGAAGAGGAGTCTTGCCCTCACTGGCAAGTCTTTGCATCTCAGGCGGATTTTCCTTGATGACGGTCTGATTTCCAATGATGATTATCTTGCCATCAATTTTTGCAGTGACACCTTGTCCTACCAATGCTTGGAAATCCGACACCTCAAAAAGGCTGAGATTCTTGTCTTTTGCTTCCTGCACGATAGCCTTCGACAGAGGATGCTCGCTCTTTTGCTCAACACTTGCCGCCAAGGAGAGAAGGGTCGAGGGGTCTTCCGCAATAATATCTGTAACCATACTCTTGCCTTGGGTAAGAGTCCCTGTCTTGTCAAAAGCTATGGTGGAGACCTTGTTGAGCAGCTCGACGGCGCTTGCTTTCCTAAATAAAATACCGAGAGAGGCTCCTTTGCCACTCGAGACCATGAAGGCGATAGGAGTGGCCAGGCCAAGGGAACACGGACAGGCGATGACAAGGACACTTACCGCACAACTCAAAGCGAAATCCGAACTTGCTCCCGCAATCTTCCATAGAATGAAGGTCAGTAGGGAGATAAGCATGACAGTGGGGACGAAATATCCCGCCACTGTGTCAGCGATCCGTGCTATGGGGGCTTTCGATCCTTGGGCATCCTTGACCAGTTTGATGATATTTGCCAGGGCCGTGTCACTGCCCACCTTGGTTGCCGTATAACGGATTGAACCGGTGGTGTTGATGGTTGCCCCAAAGACTGAGTCTCCGATTTTCTTATCCACAGGCATGCTTTCTCCTGTAAGCAAAGACTCATCGATAGCAGTCGAGCCTTGGCTGATCACTCCATCAACAGGGAGCTTCTCTCCTGGCTTGACTATGACGATATCACCGACAACAACCCGTTTTGTCGCTATAGTGCTTTCAAGCCCATTGCGAAAAACCGTTGCTGTATCGCTTTGAAGTTGCATCAGATTTCGGATTGCTTGCCCAGTCTTATCCTTGGAACGTGACTCAAGATATTTCCCAAGCATCACCAGTGTGATGATGGTTGCCACTCCATCAAAATAGAGATGGGTCTCGTTTCCTCTGAGTAAGTTGTACATGCTATAAAGATAGCTTGCGGAAGTGCCCACAGCTACCAAGCTGTCCATATTGGGATGGAGCAGGAAAAGATTCTTATAGCCTTTGGTGTAGAAGGTATAGCCTGTTATCATCACCATGCTTGCAAGAATGCATTGGACGACAGGGAAAGCGGAAAAGACCATGGAAAGAATCATAAGAGCGGTGGTGATTGCCACCGAAAGGATCAAACGAATTTTTCTCGAAATTTGGGATTTGTCTTTTATCTCCTTCTGTTCTGCTTCTTCCTGGACCACGGTGAAGCCTGTCTTGACAATAGTCTGCTCTATCTTCTCCAGGGTGACTTTTGTTGTGTCGTATTCCACGTGGGCTTTTTCTGTAGCTAAATTCACAGAAACGTTCTGTACACCGTCCAGCTTTTTCAACACCCGTTCAACTGAGGCGCTGCAAGCGGCACATTCCATGTTCCCGATACAGATGTCTTTCTTTTCCATATATCTCAGACTACCTCGAAGCCGGTATCTTCAATCGCTTCCTTCGCCAGATTAAGTGTATGCTCATCAATATAGGTAAAAGAGACTTTTCCAGTTTCATAGGATGCCTCGACATCAGAGATGCCTTTGACTTGAGCAAGTGAGTTCAGGAGTCTTTTTTGGCAACCGGAACACATCATTCCTTTTGTAGTAAGGGTGGTTTTCATGTTTTTTTCCTCTCTTCCCAATATAGAAAAAAGAATCATGTCTGTCCATGGGCAAAACATACCACAAGTTCGAGACAAGGGTTTCTGCTTTAGGGGAAGGGCAGGGAAATATCTTTTGCGTGTTTCATCCTCAAGAGAGATAATGGTAAAATGATTCTTTACTTTGCAATATGCAAATGACAAGAACACCAATGTCCAGGTTCGACTTCCCTCATCACTGGTCGAACAGTCATGCAGATTTCCGTAGCATAAGGACACCGGGTATGAAAACAGCAACCCTCGGGAGGGGTTGCCGGGTCTGGTACATCGCCCGAGAGCACCTCTTTTCGTGCAGTCGCGCCAAGTTCAATCTTGGGAATCGCTGAGAACAAAGCCTGGGTATAGGGGTTCAAGGGATTCTTGTAGAGCATGTTACTGTCTGATAGCTCAACAAGATGCCCAAGATACATGACACCTACCCGGTTTGAGATATGCTTCACCACACTCAGGTCATGCGAGATAAAAATATAGCTCATGTTCATTTTTTTCTGAAGACTCATAAGAAGATTGATAATCTTTGCTTGGATGGAGACATCAAGGGCCGAGACAGGCTCATCACAAATGATGAGTTTGGGAGGCAGGACGATTGCCCTGGCAATTCCAATACGTTGTCGTTGGCCACCGGAGAATTCATGGGGATAGCGGTCCATGTAATCCAAATCCAGACCGACTTCCTCCATCACTTCTGCAATTCGTTCATCCCTTTGTGCGCGAGTACTATATTCCTTGGCGATATCGATGTATTCACCGATGATATCCTTGACCGTCATACGGGCATCCAACGAAGAGTAAGGGTCCTGAAAAATCAACTTGAGCTTTTTCCTTGCTTTCTTGAGTTGTTCGCCCTGAAGGCCAGTAAAATCTTCTCCCTCAAGGATAATCTTTCCAGCGGTCGGCTCCAATAATCTGATAATGGTTTTCGCCATGGTTGATTTCCCGCAGCCCGATTCCCCAACGATACCAAGAGTCTCCCCTCTTTGGACGTCAAAACTGACATCGTCTACAGCCTTCACATATCCTTTTCCACGGGAAAAGCTGTTGGTCTTGACTGAGAAATATTTCTTAATGTTTTGAACCTGCAATAACGGTTCCTTGTTTTGGCTCTCCATATCCTAAACCTCGCTTTCCCATTGTGGCATATACTTGAAGCATCGTACTTGATGGTCCCCGATCTCAGAGATATCTGGACGGTTCTTGGTACAAATACTCTTGGCAAAAGGGCAACGAGGAGCAAACAGGCATCCTGCAGGCAATTCGTAGAGCATCGGGACGGAACCAGGAATGACATGTAACTCTTGGGTATTCTCATTTAGCTTAGGAATGGACTCCATTAATCCTAGTGTGTAGGGATGCAACGGATGAGTGAACAATTCCCTTGTGCTTGCATATTCCATGACCTGTCCTGCATACATGACAACAACCATCTCCGCGACCTCGGAGATAACTCCCATATCATGGGTGATCAAGAGCACGGAAGTACCCATTTCATCCCTTAGGTCAAGGATCAGCTTCAAAATCTGGGCTTGAATGGTGACATCGAGGGCAGTGGTCGGCTCATCACAGATTAACAATTCAGGCCTGCAGGCCAAAGCCATGGCGATCATGATACGCTGCCGCATCCCACCAGACAGCTGATGAGGACAGGACCGGAATATTTTCTCAGGCATGGGGATGCCCACTTTCTTAATCATTTCCAAAGCCCTTTTGCTGATCTCCGTACGAGAAAGCTTCTCATGTACTTTGATTACTTCCCTAATTTGTTTTCCCACAGGAATGACAGGATTGAGAGAAGTCATTGGTTCTTGGAAAATCATTGCAACTTCTTTCCCTCGAATCTTCTCCATTTGTTTCTCTGTGGCTTTGAGGAGATCCTTTCCATGGAAAAATATCTCCCCACTGTCAATTTTTCCTGGAGGGACAGGAATCAACTGCATGATGGATAGGGCTGTCATGCTCTTGCCACATCCGCTTTCTCCCACAAACCCAAGGATCTGTCCTTTCTTTATTTTGATGCTCACATCGGAGACCGCAGGAAGTATTCCTCGGTCTGTATGGAAACTCATACAAAGGTTTTTCACGGAAAGGACATCTTCTTTTTTATCGATTAGCATTTTTTTCCCCTCTATGAACGCATCTTTGGATCAAGGGCGTCGCGGAGACCATCCCCTAATAGATTGAAAGCCATGACGGTGATGATGATTGCCACCCCAGGAGCGATACTGTAGTAGGTTGCACTTCGAATGTAAGCCTGGGCGCCACTGACCATCGAACCCCAACTTGACATTGGGGGTTGAACTCCCAAACCAAGAAAACTCAGGGAAGCTTCGCTAAGAATCGCGCTAGGGATACCCAGCGTCGAGGTGATAATCAGTGTATAGAAACAATTCGGCAGTAAATGTTTCAATATGACCCGAAGATGACTTCCTCCACCAACGATACACGCCTGAATGTATTCACTGTCTTTCAATTTGAGAACATCTCCTCGAATCAGGCGTGCGGTGGATGTCCATGAGAGTAATCCCAGGGCAATATATAAATTGTTCAGACCTGGTCCTAGTACAAACATAATGGCAATGGCAAACAATAGGAAAGGGAAGGAAGCAAAGACCTGGATGATGAAAGAGATGACCGCATCCACTTTTTTCCCAAAGTAGCCTGCACAGACACCCATTCCAAAACCAATTATGGTAGCGATCAACTGCGATACGATACCCACACTCAGGGATATCCGACATCCGTAGATGATACGTGACAAGATATCCCGACCATATTCATCAGTACCAAGAAGGTGCTTGGCATTAGGACCTTGGAGCTTTTCCTTAATCATTTGAAAATTTGGATCGTAGGGAGTGATTACAGGAGCCAGGATAGCTACGAGGGTCAAAAAAAGGACGACAAACAGACAAATCATGGCAAGTTTGTTTTTCTTGAGCAAACCCCAGCTGATTCGATAGAATCCCTTGGTGTTTTTTAAATCTCGCGCCTTGTTATTCATTTTCCCCTCCCAGCCGGATTCTCGGATCTATGACGGTGTAAAGCATATCTACTAGGAGGTAGACAATGACACAGATTACCGCGATGTACATTACCCCACCTTCCACCAAGGGAAGGTCACGGTTGCCAATACAATCCAGGAAAAGTTTGCCAATACCGGGAATGGAGAATACCGACTCGATCAGCATGGAACCTGTAAAAATATTGCTTAAGTCAGCACCTGCGACAGTGACAATCGGAATCAAGGCATTTCTGAAGGCATGTCCCATTGTTACTTGCAAGCGGGAAAGGCCCTTGGCCTTGGCCGTCCGGATATAATCCTGTTTCACCACTTCAAGCATGCTCGTTCGGGTGATTCGTGAAATGCTGGCTGCGTAACGGGTTCCCAGGGCGATGGTGGGCAGAATATAGGCAGCGAAAGTCCTAACTCCGGAAATGGGGAACCAATGAAGTTTCAAACCGAAAATAATCTGAAGGATTATTGCTATCCAGAAATTTGGAGCTGAGATACCAGCAATGGAGAACACCATGAGCAATTTGTCGAGGAACCGGTTGTGGAAGACAGCGGCAATAATACCAAATCCGACACCGATAACCAAAGCCAATACATAGGAAGAAAGGGCTAGCTTCGCAGTGACAGTGAAAGCTTTCCCTAATAAAAGAAGCACCGGTTGCCTTTGGAAATAGGAAGTACCGAAATCCCCTTTCAGCATATTTCCCAGCCAATGGAGGTACTGCAATACGACAGGCTTGTCCAGCCCCATCTCATGGGTGACCCGATCGA
This sequence comes from Sphaerochaetaceae bacterium, assembly GCA_041670175.1. Lineage (GTDB taxonomy): Bacteria > Spirochaetota > Spirochaetia > Sphaerochaetales > Sphaerochaetaceae > JBAXZS01. The sequence continues at coordinate 7,026 of JBAXZS010000077.1, forward strand.
TAGTCTCTTGTGTGGCAAAATCCCCAAGCATCAACTGCACAGGGTTCCCCGGCACAATATTCAGAATAAAAAAGGTGATCATCGAGATAACCAGGACAACTCCAATTGCTTGGGCAATACGCTTTAGTAGATATTTTGGCATTTTCCTCCAATCCTAGTCACAAGTTTGTGGGAATAAAATAGACATGATCCTTGTCCACTACTGGGCAAAGGACCATGTCATAGAACGAATAATCTTACCGTGTCTTCTGTAAGGAAGTATCAATATCCACATCATTCAAATGGTAGATAAGATTTCCTACTTTCATGTTCTTGACATAAGGCTTGGCGACAAACTGATATCTCGGATAATACAGAGGGATGCAACCATAATCCTCCTGGGTAAGCATGGTGTCGGCTTGCTGATACAACTTTGCACGTTGTGAGTCATCGGTCATCTGCCTTGCTTCTGTAACCAACTCATCAAATTTCGCATTATTGTAGAAATTGGATTTTTTTGAAGCGTTCTGGGAGAAGAAGTAGGTGTACATATGATTATCGGCATCCGCATACAACGGGAACCAACCCATCCACATGATCTGGATTGATCCTGCCTGCCATTCAGAATACCAGACACCGTTATCGACAACCTGGACATCCATCGTTACCCCGATCTGGGCAAAACAGTTCTGGATATAGACAAATTCATTCTTGTCCTTTGAACGCACATGCGCAACAAGGTGAAGATTCGCCGCACCAGCTTCGGAAAGTAGCTGCTTGGCCTTCTTTGGGTTGTATTCATATTGATCACGCTGCACGTACCCGAGTTCACTTGGGTTAAGGAACCCTGTAGCGGGAACTCCGGTGCCATCAAGGAAATCCTCGCAATAGGTCTTCCTGTCAATAGCCAGGGAAAGGGCTTGTCGTACCCGTATGTCCTTCAATGCGGGATCGTTCAAATTGAGGTTGATGAACACAGTCCCAAGCGGAGTGTACTGCACGATGTCCGAGGCGATATCGGAATTCTTATATTGCTGGTACATGGCATTGTCAAGTTGGCACAGGTCAATATTGCCTGCTTCATATTCCAACAACTTAGTGCTCACGTCATCGATGAAAATGATATCAATCTCATCAAGGTTCGCTTTCCCACGGTAGTTTGGATTCTTTTCAAAGACAACTCTGGTCTGTTCATCATTCTCTTTAATCATGTAGGGACCGGTACCGACCAATGTAGTTCCATGGCCCCAGTTCGCTCCCGCCTCACTACAGGCCTTTGCAGGGAATATCTCCGCATAACTGATACCCAGGTTCTTTACAAAGCCGGAGAACGGATAGGTAAGAGTGATAGAGAACGAGGTGTCATCTATGATTTTAAGACCTGAAAGCTCCGTGGCATTGCCTGACAGCATTTCCTTGGCGCCAGAGATCATGTCATACATATACGTGTTCACAGCTTTGGTGGAAGGAGTGAACATTCTTTCAAAAGTGAACTTTACATCCTTTGATGTCAGTGGTGAACCATCAGAGAAAACAATACCTTGTTTCAATTTGAAGGTATATGTCAGACCGTCTGCGGAAATCTGGGGCCAATCGGCAGCAAGGACCAACTCTTCCTTATTGTCCTCATTCCACTTGAACAGACCTTCTGTGACCAGATCTGCCAACGTTGCAACACCAGAGTTGGAATTGGTTTGCTCATCCATTGCCAACTTTGGATTTGTCTGACCAAATCTGAGTACCTTTCTTGTTGGCTCAGCTGTCTTTACCTCGGCTTTTCCATTGGCAAACACAGGAGCACCCATAAGTGCAAGAAGCAGGAAAACAATCAGAGCTTTCTTCATCTTCATAATCACCATTCCTTTCATTTTTATAATCAAAGCCAAATAAATCTGGCTGGTTATGATTTCTCCTGCAACATATAAGTCATCATGAGTGTGTAGAGATTATCCAGCGCATCCATATTGGTCCTTTCATATCCATGACTGCCACTTGTTCCGGGCCCGATGGCCGCATGGCGGATATCGTAACCTGCAGCGATGCTTGCGTCCCCATCCGTCCCATAATGAGGGGTCAAGACATCGATTACATAGTCGGCACCACACGCTTTCGCACTGGCGATCAACTCGTTGGTCATCTCATAGTGGTAGGGGAATCGAGAGTCTTTAGCAAAAATCGACACTTTGCATTCGTCGCTTGTCTGCTCTGGACCTGTGCAGGCGATATCCAAGGCAAGGAAATCTTGTACCCCTTTGGGAAGCCAAGTAGTTCCATGTCCTATTTCCTCATAGACAGAGAAATAAGCCAGAAGATTTCTCTGTGGTTGCAACCCCTGTTCTTTCATGTATTTCATTCCCGCAAGCAGGACAGCCACACAACCCATGTTCTTTAATGTAGTGCGAAAAGATTATCTTGCTTTGGGTTTCGGGCCGCGCTTTTTCACCAGTTGAGCCTGAACATCCTGCGATTTCACCGGTAAGGGAACACCCAGGCATCTCAAG
>JBAXZS010000078.1:0-9418 GCA_041670175.1 Sphaerochaetaceae bacterium
CGGTTGAGATTCCAGATGACAAGATGGGTATGGATATCGGACCCAAGACAATCGCTTTGATTTGTGATGTGGTCAAAGTCGCCAAGTCTGTGGTATGGAACGGGCCGATGGGTGTGTTTGAGTTCGAGCACTTTGCCAAGGGGACCCAGGAAGTGGCGAAAGCACTTGCCGCCTGCAAGGGTGTTACTGTTGTCGGTGGCGGCGATTCGGTCGCGGCTATCAATAAATTCAATCTTGCTGACAAGATCACCCATGTTTCCACTGGTGGTGGGGCCTCCCTTGAATTCCTTGAGGGCAAGGAACTTCCTGGAATCAAAGCATTGGAGAGGAAATAATGAGAAAGCCGTATATTGCTGGTAATTGGAAAATGAATCTCACCCCCAGTGAGGCCGTGAGGTTTGCCAAGGAGCTGGTTGTCGCTTTAAAAGGCTGCGATACCAAAGTGATGATTGCTCCTTCGTTTGTCTGCCTTCCTGCCGTTGTTCAGGCTGTGAAGGGGAGCGGTATCATTGTCGCCGCTCAAAACATGAATGACCATGAGAAAGGGGCCTTCACCGGTGAGGTGAGCGCCTTGATGCTCAAGGATATTGGAGTAAGCACGGTAATTCTTGGACATAGTGAGAGAAGGCATATCTACGGGGAGACCAACGAATTGATCAACCAGAAGGTGCTGTTTGCTATCGCGAATGGAATGGATGTGGATCTTTGTGTTGGGGAGACGCTGGATGAGAGGGAAAGCGGGAATCTTAAGAAAGTGCTTTCCGACCAGGTCTCCATTGCTCTTCATGGGGTCTCGGCCCAGCAGATGAGGCATGTCACCATTGCCTATGAACCGGTATGGGCGATCGGGACGGGAAGGACAGCAACTCCAGAGGATGCGGATGATGCGCACTCATTTATTCGTTCTCTTGTAGAAAAACTGTACAATAAAACAGTTGCAGAAGAATTGATAATACAGTATGGTGGTTCAGTAAAGGCTTCGAATGTGAGAGCTTTGATGGAAAAGGAACATGTCGATGGAGCTTTGGTCGGCGGCGCCTCGTTATCTGTGGAGCAGTTCTTACCCATTGTGACCTTTGACAAATAGGGTCCGGAGAGAAAAATGGCTGTATTGAGTGTTATTTTGTTGGTTCTCTTTATAATCGTTTGCCTCCTGCTGATATTCATTGTTGCAATCCAGGATGAAAACAGCGAAGGGCTCGGCGGATTGTTTGGCGGTTCAAGTAATTCCGCTTTCGGTTCCCGAGCTGGTAGTGTAGTGAATAAGACCACTGCAATCCTTGCCGCAATATTTATGATTCTTGCCTTGGTTGTCGCCTTGATCAACAAGTCCCCAAGTCAGGACAAATTACTTGATCAGGTAAAGACCGAACAGGTCCAGCAGACGACCAATTGGTGGAATCCGGCAAATACCGCAACAACAACCGAATCTGCTCCTAGTGTGAACTAGAGGTTGGTTTTCGGACTAGTTAGGAATACCGACCGCACTGATTGCGGTCGGTATCTTTTTTCAAGGGAAGGAAGAGATGAGAGTATGTGTGTTGTATGCCAACGCTTCCAAAGGAAACGACAAACTTAAAGGGTTAGCTCTAGCTTTGGCGAAAGGTATTGAGTCCACGGGAAATACCTGTGATGTATTCGATATGGCTTTGGAAGAAGGAAAGAAGGTTTCCTTCTATGATTATATTGTCATAGGTACTGAGTCGACCACATTCTTTGGAGGCAAAATCCCTGCTTACCTCACTGTCTTCTTGAAAAATGCGGGAACTGTTAGTGGGAAGAGAAGCATGGCTTTTGTAAGGAAAAGCGGTGTTAGGGTTGAGAAGACCTTGCATGTCTTGATGACTGCAATGGAAGGAGAGGGTATGTATCTTCGCAACAGCGATGTTTTGGACAATACTGAATTAGCCCTTGCCATTGGCAAGCATCTTAGAGTAGGAAAAGAATAACAACCAAGGAGATTCCAAATGAAACGCATATTCACCATTCTGTCCCTGTTCCTTTTGTCAGTTGCTACTGCGGGCGCAGCAGTTATCAACAGCCCTGCGGCGACCGTCAACCTGACCCAGACAGTGGTCATCACCACTGATGCCTTGAATGAGAAACTCAAGACCTATCAGGATGCCCTGACCGCCAATGGACAGGATCCTACCCAGGTCCAGGCCTTGGATATCCTAAACACCATGATCAATGATGAGTTGTTCCGCCAGGGTGCCGCAAGGGACAAGGTGGCCATCACCGATTCAATGATTGACCAGGCCTATGATTCTGTAAAGAGTCAGTATGTTCAGAACGGATATACCGCGGACCAGTTCAAGCAGGCGATAGTAAGTAATTTTGGTTCTATCGATAGCTATCGTAATCAATTGAAGGACCAATTGCTTGTACAGCAGTATCTTCTTCTTAAGAAAAGCAGCATTGTGAATGCCGCGGTATCAGTCAGTGATTTTGAAATTCAGGCAGCTTATCGAAAAAATAAAAGCCAGCTCATTCTTTCAGAGAATGTGAAAATCAGCCATATCTTCATTCCTTATGATACTGACAAGACGAAGGACGCCCAGAACAAGGCGACAATGATTTCCGTTGCCAAGCAGATCAAGGAAGGGACCTTGACCTTTGAGCAGGCCGTGACCCAGTATAGCCAGGACAGCAGCAGCAAAAACAAAGCGGGTGATATTGGCTGGCTTACCGTGGATAATACCGATGCGGTAAAATCACTTGGCTCCCAATTCATTGATACGGCATTTGAGATTCCGGTGGGGTCGACCAGTGACTTGATCGAGAGTTTGCAAGGATATCATATTGTCAAGATTCTGGCACATAACGATACACAGATTCTTGGTCTGGATGACAAGGTGAATCCAGAGAGCACGGAAACGGTGCGGGATTATCTCAAATCCCAGTTGGAGTACTCCAAGCAGCAGACCAATTACCAGAATGCAATCAATTCGTTATTGGATGATTTGAGAAAACAAGCTACGATCAAGGTGTTGTATAAGTAAGTATGAAAACCAGACACAAGGCCAGGGAACTGGCATTACAGACATTATATGCGTTGGACTTTACCAATACATTGGACATTGAGCATATCCCCCCAATCTTTGAGGGCCTTACTGAGGATGAGTATAACGGGCTTGAGGATGAGGTGAAGGTTTTTGGCTCATATCTTGTCCATGGCACGATTGAGAACCTGACCCAGATTGACGATTTGATCAGCCAATATTCCCTTAATCGTCCCCTTTCACATATTGCCGTTGTGGACCGTAACATCCTGCGGTTGTCGGTGTTCTGTTTTTTATTTGATAAGGATATCCATCCTCATATCGTCATTGACGAGGCTGTGAAGTTGAGCCAAGACTTCTCCACAGATGTGACATATAAGTTTATCAATGGAATTCTAGATACAATGAGCCGGAAAATGAATCTGGCTGGAGATGAAGGCAAAAATGATTCAGATAAAGACTGAAGAGCAGATTGGGGGTATTCGTAAGAGTTGCCATCTTGTGGCGTCCTTGATGGAGAAACTGGGGTCGTTTCTGCAAGAAGGTATGACCACTCATGATATTGACAAGTTTTGTTATGATTTTATCATAGATCACCATGCAGCACCTGCTTTTCTTCATTTCGATGGGTTTCCTGCTACCGCTTGCATTTCGGTAAATGAGGAAGTGATTCATGGGATTCCTTCGAAAAGCAGGAGGGTCCATGCCGGTGACTTGGTTGACATAGACCTTGGCACCAATCTCGATGGGTATTACTCCGATATGGCCAGGACCTTTATTATCGGGGGAAAGACCAGCGAGAAATGGCAAAAGCTCAATACGGTGACCGAACGTTGTCTTCAGCTGGGTATTGAAGCGGCTGGAAGGCCGCATGCCCGTATCCAGGACATAGGTGCTGCGGTGTTCAAGCTGGCTGATGCCCATGGATATGGCGTCGTGCGTGACTACTGCGGCCATGGAGTAGGGCTGGAGGTCCATGAGGATCCTGAGATTCCCAATTACACCTCATCCATGATGCCTAATCCTCGTATCCGCGAGGGGATGGTGATTGCAATAGAACCCATGATCAATCTTGGGACTAAGAATATCAGGGAGACATCCAATGGGTGGACTGTGGTGACCGCTGACGGGGAGCCGTCTTCGCATTTTGAGGATACCGTGGCAATCACCAGAAACGGTCTTGAGGTTCTGACGGTCACCGACTAACGATAGTCATTGCTGGGGGGAAGCAGGGAGTGGAAAAAGAATTCATCAGTGGGGATACCATCCGTGATAGTGCGCTGAAATTGGTGCATCATATGTATGTGGATGACCGTTTCGTCCCAGATATTATTTATGCGAGTTTGAGAGGTGGGGCCTACATGGCCAATGTCTTCTCCGAGTATTATAAGATGGTGAGGCTCCGGGAGCATGGACGTCCGGTCTTTTATGCGGCAGTGGTGGCACGAAGCTATGGATTCCTTCGGGACCAGAGCAAGGTCATGGTCGATGGATGGACTTATTCACCTGATTATCTTCGGACCGGTGACAAGGTTTTGATAGTCGATGATATCTTCGATACAGGAAAGACGGTCAATGCCTTGGCTGGTGTTGTGATGGAGAAAGGTATTCCTCGTTCGGATGTCAAGATAGCCGTATATGATTACAAGATGCCTGTGTATAAAAAACAGGATGCGCTTCCTATCCAACCTGATTACTATTGCCGGAAACATGTCATTGAATCTCCAGATGAGGACAGGTGGATCCATTACAATTGCCATGAATTCATCGGGCTGACCAAAGAGGAGATTGATACCCATTATGAGGATCCTGAGGTCCGTGCAATACTCCATGAAGTGCGCGGAGACAAGTGAGAACAATCCCGGAGGTCCTAAAGCCTCTGGGCTTTTTTTTAAGGTGGAAAAAATGTCTGTGGAGAAAGTAAGGGAATATCTCAGGCAGTATGGCCTGGAGGACAAGATACTTATTGAGAGCAAGCTGACAGCGACTGTCGCCATGGCTGCGGAGGCCTTGGGTGTTTCCTGTGCAAGGATAGCCAAGACCATGGCATTTCACGGGAAGGAAGAGGGGAGCGCTCTCCTCGTGGTTGTCTCTGGCGACATGAAGATTGCCAATGCACTGTTCAAACAACAGTTCGGCATCAAGGCAAGCATGCTTGACAGTGCCTCCTTGCTTGCTCTTACCGGTCACATGCCCGGAGGTGTCTGCCCTTTCGCCTTGGATGGGAAAAAGGTCAGTGTGTACCTTGATGAGTCCATCAAGCGCTTTACCACGGTTTTCCCTGCCTGTGGTTCAGCCGACAGCTGCATAGAATTGACATTGGAGCAACTTGAGCTGACCAGCCGTAGCCTTGGGTATGTCAATGTCTGCAAGCCTGCAGGAATACAATAGCCCCCCTGTTTTTTAGGCTAGGGGAGCAGTATTAATTAAAGTGGAAGTGTGTATTTCTCAAAGTCCGTGGAAGTGCCATTCGCTATGGTGTTGGAGGTCACTGAAGCGGGAGTGATGGTGATTCTTACCATGCCTGATTCGTTGGTCGCTACCAGAAGGTCGTTCTCAGCAATCTGATAGGTCGCATTTACCAAATCACTGCAAAGGCGCAACCCATATCCCTTACGGATGGAAGTCGTCGATACGGAATCACTGTTGGTTATGGTATAGACAATCAGGGCGCTGCTCTTGGTGGTGCTCTTGGTGACCAGGTAGTTATTTGTCCCTGAAGTGACAAGATACATGAAGGCGTTGGTCGCGTAGTAATAGCTGTTGTAGGCCACTTGCGTGAGCGATCCACCACTTACACCCTTGAAGATTCTTCCACCGATAGTCAGAAGATAAAAGTTGCTTAAGGAGTCAACGACGAAATTGGCGGTTTCGTAAGCAATCTCAGTTGTAAAGGCTGTGGAAGTATGATTATCCAAATCAATTACATAATTCCTATACAAATAGGAGGTCGAGCTTGAATCCGAGGTGACTTCCTTCACAAAGGACAGAAGGGCATAACCCGTTGTTGCGTTCTCGGTTCCTGTCATCTGGTAGAAATTCGCAAGGTTATAACCCTCGGCATAGTCAAAGCCTATGCTTCCAGCGAAGGTTATCGTCTTCTCGATTGGGTCAATCTTGGGAGTGTAGAAAAGATGATAGCTGTTCTGACTTCCGCTGACTTCCTCCGCAAGCAGATACCCGTTGTTATACAGGCCTTTTATTGTGGTGATACCGGTATTGGTGATTGTATAGGTGCCGTTGTTGCCTGTATCGGTGATATCATATACATGCAGTTTCTTTCCCGTTGCATCATCCTGGTTGTTGGTCGCATAAAGGATATACTTGTTATCGACAAGCGCTGAGAAACGGACGATATTATCCTCGGTGTTGGTCACCAGTTGTACCTGGTTGGTTGCTTTTGCTTCTGAACTGAATATACCCGTGTCACACTGGTAATACACAGTGCTGCTCAGCACCCCGATGATGTTCTGGTAGGAAATGTCGACACTGGCCGTTGAGGTGGCGACACTGCTGAGGATATTGCCATCACAGCCAAGGAATACAACTGAAACGAGCAAGGCGGAAATAAATAAGGCAAGTCTTGATTTGATTTTCATTGTAGTTCCTAGCTCCTATAGGTTACGGATAAGGTGACCGGTATCATCCCTAGCAAGGCATTGTTTACCCAATCGGTCTTGGTGTAGTTAAGCTCGGGAGCAAGCCAGAGCCCCGTGTGTATGCCGACACCCCAGTCTTTCCAGAAATAATAGACGAATCCGATATCCACATTTGCATATAGCGTCATCAGTGAATTATCAGTGCCGTATTTCCAATAGGAGAATCCCAGGCCAAGGGAGATGGGCATATCGAAATCCCCCTGGATTGGATAGTAGGTCAGCTTGAAGAAGAACGGGACCATGCTGAACAAGACGGTGCCCGCATCATAGTTGAAGTTGTAACCAAGCTCTCCGCCCAATGACAAGTACGGAGTGGTGAACCCTTCGAAACTCAAGGAGAAGAACCCACCGACATTCAAACCTGTGTTCCCTTCGCCTGGCCAGAACCTGTCATCGAGGCCGGAACCTTCATTATCAAAGAATTTGATGAACGCTGGGACGGTCGCCCCTCCCTTGAAGGTGAACATCATGCTTCCGGTTTTGTATTCGGTGGCAGAAGCGAATGCCGCGACTGGGACAAGAAGGGACAGTAATACTGCAATTAGAATTTTTTTCACTCGACATACCTCAATAGATAAACAATTCCGTCCTGGATATAGATACAATATCTATTGCGAGAAGAAATGGCAACTGTTTCCTTGCGTAGAAAGTCCTTTTTACAGTACTGTTGATTTTGAATGGAGAGACAAAATGCGCCTATTGACAGGAAAAGAAGTTGCACAGAGTGTGTATGAAGAGATAGCACAGATAATGAAACAAAACCCACAAATTTCTCCCACATTGGCAGTCGTTCTTGTTGGGGACGATCCTGCAAGTGTCTCTTATGTGGAAGGTAAGAAAAAGGCATGTGTAAGACTTGGATTTGGACACAGGGATTATCATTTGCCAAGTACGACTGACATGCAGACTCTCTTGGAACTTATCCATGAACTCAATGGGGATCCTCACGTCCATGGAATTTTGGTACAGTCTCCTCTTCCTGAAGGACTTGATGAGCAGATTGTCACCGAAGCGATAAGCCCCAAAAAAGATGTCGATGGATTTCATCCCGTGAATGTGGGAAAAACCCTTCTCGGGCTGCCTTCATTTGTCAGCTGCACCCCCTATGGAGTGCTGAAGATGTTGGATTACTATCATATTGGGTGTGCGGGCAAGCATGTGGTTATTATGGGACGGAGCCATCTTGTCGGTAAACCGCTAGCCTCTCTTCTGATGCAGAAGGGACGGGACGCGACTGTCACTGTATGCCATTCACGGACAGCAGACTTGGAAGAGATCACCAAGACGGCCGATATCCTTATGGTCGCCATTGGAAGACCCTGTTTTGTGACTTCCTCAATGGTCAAGGAAGGGGCGGTTGTGATAGACATCGGTATCAACAGGGTGGACGATGCGACTCAGAAAAAAGGGTATCGCCTTGTTGGAGATGTGGATTTCGATGAGGTGGCTCCCAAATGCAGTGCCATAACCCCCGTTCCAGGTGGGGTCGGTGTTATGACCATAGCTATGCTTATGAGAAACACGTTGCAGGCGGCCTTGCAGTGAAAAGATTTTGGCTTGAATCCTATGGTTGCCAGATGAATATGGCCGAGGGCAATGCCATTGAGTTGGCTTTGCATGGTGCGGGTTTGGTTTCCGCAGACAGCGCCGAGGATGCCGATATCGCCATCCTCAACACCTGCTCGGTCCGCAAGAGTGCGGAGAACAGGATTTGGGGACGTCTCGGTCTGTTCGCGCATATCAAGACAATGCACCCGCTTGTTCTCATCGTCACCGGATGCATGGCGCAGCGGTTGCTTGAGGACATGAAGAAGGAAGCGCCCCAAGTGGATTACGTGGTGCCTGTCAACGACAAGCAGAAGATTGTTGATATCGCTACGGGCAAAACCCTGGGATGTCATAACCAGACATATGTTTTCGACGACTCGTCTTATCATGAAGGGGAATTCTCCTCATTCGTCCCCATAATGAATGGCTGTGATAATTTCTGTTCCTACTGCATCGTGCCTTATGTAAGGGGTCGTGAGGTATCACGGTGTGCCGAGGATGTGCTCTCGGAGATCCGTTATCTGGATTCGAAAGGCGTCAGGGAGATAACCTTGCTTGGCCAGAATGTGAATAGTTACCATTATGTGTATGGTGATGGTAAGGTTATCGATTTCCCCCTGCTTCTGAAGAGGATTTGCCAAGAGGCCGGCAACATCCAATGGGTTCGTTTTGAAAGTCCCCATCCCAAAGATTTCTCGGATGACCTGATTGAGGTCATCGCGACAGAATCCAAGGTCGCCAAGCATCTGCATATCCCCCTTCAGAGCGGTAATACAAGAATCCTGAGCCTGATGAATCGGCGTTACACCAGGGAACAGTTCCTTGCCCTGCTCAACCGAATCAAGACCAGAATCCCAGAAATTACTTTTGCCGTCGATGTGATGGTCGGCTTTCCTTCCGAGACGGAAAGCGAATATGAGGATACCCTCTCCGTATTGGATGAGATGGGATGCATCGAGGCCTACATGTATTATTTCAATGAACGGGAAGGTACTCGGGCTGTCTCTTTTGAGGGAAAGATCGATGAGGAGACCAAAGGGGAAAGACTTTCCAAGCTTATTGATTTCCAACACAGGATTTTCGAGAAGGAAAAAACAAAGAGGCTTGGCTTGGTCGAATCTGTGCTTGTCACCCAGATAAGCCGGAATGACAAGAGCGAGATGCTTGGTCGTACCGAACATAATGAGATGGTCGCCTTCAAGGCTGATA
>JBAXZS010000079.1:0-9408 GCA_041670175.1 Sphaerochaetaceae bacterium
CATCAGCCTGACGTTTGCAATCGGGTCCGCCCTTGCTGCGACTGGCGGTATCCTTATCGCACTTGATTTCAAGGCCTATCCTTCCATGGGTATGATGACCGGTCTGAAGGCGTTCGTCGCTGCGGTGGTAGGTGGTATTGGTAATATCTCCGGTGCGATGCTTGGAGGAATCCTGCTGGGACTCCTTGAGACCTTTGGTGTCGCGATACTTGGCATTCCTACAGGGATGAAGGACACCATTGCTTTTGGAGTGCTTATTCTCATCCTGCTGATTAAGCCTGAAGGAATTCTCGGCAAAGCCGAAAAGGAGAAGGTGTGATATGGGTAACTTCTTCTTATTGATTCTGATTTACACATGTATCTATGCCCTGATGTCCATCGGGCAGAATATCATCACAGGGTATGCCGGTATGCTTTCCCTTTGCCAGGCTGGGTTCTTTGCCATCGGTAGCTATGCCACGGCAATCCTGACCACAGGTTTCGGATGGTCGTTTTGGGCGACATTACCGGTTGCCGTATTGCTTTCCGCTTTGTTTGGCTTGCTTATCGGTCTTCCCACCTTGCGGTTGAAGGGCGATTACCTTGCGATTGCGACATTGGGTTTTGGCGAGATTGTTCGCAATGTTCTGAATAACTGGGATAGTGTGACCAATGGGCCTATGGGTATTCAGGACATTCCCATGCCGAAGTTTTTTGGTATGAAAATCAATCCTTATAACAAAATAGGCTTCCTTCTTATGAGCATTATATTTTTGCTGGTAGCTTACCTGCTGTTCCAGCGGCTTTCCCGTTCCCGTCTGGGACGTGCCTTGGAAGCCATCCGTGAGGATGAGATAGCTGCTGAGTCTATGGGGATTAATGTCACCAAGTACAAGGTTGCGGCTTTCATGCTGGGAGCTGGGATCGCAGGCGTCGCAGGGTCGTTGCAGGCTGTCTTCAGTCTCTCTGTTACTCCTGGGACATATACCTTCATGGTTTCGGTCATGGTGTTGTGCATGGTGGTTCTTGGGGGCATGGGCAACTTTATTGCGGTAATCCTTGGCTCGTTCATCATTCAGTTGATTAGTTATTTTCCTCAGCTTACAGGTCTTTCCTCAGTCATTCCGCCTCAGTTCAAACAGATTTTGTTTGGCTTGATTCTGGTCATTATGATGATTTGGCGCCCGCAGGGGATTCTTGGCCGTGAACAGCATCTCTATGGAGCGGACAGGAAGGGGAGGAAGAAATGATATTGCTGGAAACGCAAGCTTTGACTCGTGAGTATGGTGGTGTCATTGCGGTAAATGGCGTGGATTTTGTTGTTGAGCAAGGACTTATTTCTGGCCTTATTGGACCAAATGGCGCTGGTAAGACCACTTTGTTCAATAACATAACAGGCCTGGATGTCCCTACCAAGGGCAAGGTGTTTTTCAACGATAGGGAAATCACTGGTCTTCCAGCCCACAGGATTTGTCGTCTGGGTATCGCGCGTACCTTTCAGAATATTCGTTTGTTTAAGGAGTTGTCAGTTGCTGAGAACATCATGGTAGGTTGTCATTTCATGACAGGCAAGAGTCCGGTCAAGGGACGTTTTGGCGCTGCTTTGAAGAGCTACTTCTCCTTGCAGGAGGAAGAGGACGATCTATATGACAGGGCCATGCAATGGATGGATTTTTTCAAATTGTCATCTTTCCGTATGGAGTATGCTAAGAATCTGCCGTATGGACATCAGCGGGAGTTGGAGATAGCCCGTGCCATGGCAAGCAATCCCAAGCTGTTGTTTCTCGATGAACCTGCCGCTGGCATGAATCCTCAGGAGACCGAACAATTGATGGAGACCATCTGCCGCATCAGGGATTTGGGTGTCACGGTTGTGCTGATTGAGCATGATATGAGGCTTGTCATGAATATCTGTGATTCCATAACAGTACTGAACTACGGGTTGAAGATAGCCCAGGGGACTCCCAGGGAGATTAAATCGAATCCACAGGTCATCGAGGCTTATCTTGGTAAGGAGGAAGACGATGAGTGATTTGCTTACCATCGACAACATCTGTGTTTCCTATGGGAACATCAAGGCCCTGAGAAATGTGAGTATGCATGTCAGTAAAGGTGATGTTGTCTGCCTTATTGGAGCGAATGGTGCAGGCAAGAGTACCTTGCTGAAGGCGATTATGGGCCAGGAACCGTTGGTGGATGGCTCAATCACCTATGATGGTGAGGAGATTTGCCATTCCCGGTATCTTGGTGGAAAAAAGAAAGGCCATCATAAGGTGCTGACCACTGATGTGATAGCTTCCCGAGGCATTGCCTTGGTTCCGGAAGGCCGCAGGGTGTTCGCTGATATGACCGTTGAGGAAAACCTTGATATGGGGGCGTTCCTTACCCGTGATGAGAAGATTATTGCCCAGCGGAAGGAAGCCATGTACGATTTTTTTCCCATTCTTGGAGAGAGGCGCAAGCAGAAGACCCGCAGCCTGAGTGGGGGAGAGCAGCAGATGATGGCGATAAGCAGGGCCCTGATGAGCTCTCCCAACTTATTGCTTCTCGACGAGCCGGGGCTGGGGCTTGCCCCTCTGATTATCCAGGATATCTTTGAGAAGATCGCCTATATCAATACCCATGACAAAGTGACGATCTTCCTTGTGGAGCAGAATGCCAGAATGGCGTTGAAGGCCTCAACTGAAGGATATGTCATGGAGAATGGAAAGATAGTACTCTCTGATAAAAGTCTTAACCTATTGAAGAATGAGAAGGTCCGTGAGGCGTACTTGGGTGAATAATTTGTGGAACGTCCCGTGTTTTTAGAGTATAGTTTAGATAGGAGATCCAAATGATTATCGAAAGAAGAATGACTCGGAATCCTGTTACTGCAACCCCTGATATGTCAATTGTGGAAGCTTCTGCATTGATGAAACAGGAAAAGGTGCATCGTCTGCCTGTGCTCGATAAAGATAAGAATCTGGTGGGTATCATCAGTGAAAAGGATATATTGTATGCCACTCCGTCTCCAGCAAGTAGCCTTTCCATCCATGAGATGGCCTATTTGCTTTCCAAGCTCACCGTCAAGAAGTTGATGAGCAAGGATGTGGTGAGCATTACCAAGGATACAACTGTTGAGGAGGCGGCCCGGTTGATGGTTGATCAGGATCTGTCCTGTCTTCCTGTCTTGGAAGACGGGCATCTGGTCGGTATAGTCAGCAAGAGCGATATGTTCAAGATTCTTCTTGAGTTGTTCGGGGCACGTCATTTTGGAGTAAGGGTCTCCTTCCTGGTCCAGGACAAGCCGGGGACGATTGCTAAAATTTCACAGGCCCTTTGCCAAGAGGGTATAGATATCATCGCTTTTGGGACTTTCATGGGTACTGATCCGACAAATGCGATTTGTACAATCAAGGTGCAAGGAGCTTCCACCACCAAGGTGGTGGAGATACTCAAGCCCTTCGTAAACCAGATACTTGATGTGAGGGAAGTGTAAGTGCATAAGAAAGGCAAAGTCAAGGAAGAAAAACAGACGGCCCCACAAGGCCGTCTTGTTGTCGATGATGATTCCTATCTTCCTTTTGCCAATGTAAAGTTGGTGGAGAAAAAAGAATCGGAGGTTCCTAAGAAAAAGGAACTTGTAAAGCGAAAAGAACCTGTTGTCATGTTCGACAAGGATATTGATTTTGGTGATATTTTGGCCGCCTGGGAAGCGGGGCAGGATCCTACAGCCATTCCTGCCAAGGATTTGAAGAGTTACAGTAAGGTGGAGGATGGCCGTAGTTTTGCAGAGATTTTTGATGAATGGGAAAAAGAACATGATCCTGGTCATGAAAAGCACCAGCGCAAGGAGACTATCCTCAAGAGCCAGACTTACAAACAAACCAAGAGCTTTGCGGATATCCTTACCCAGTTTGAGGGCGTGAAAGAATCCAAGGCCAAAGAGAAGCCTTTGCAGCAAATCCCAAAAGTGAGTAGGGAACCTCACCAGACAAAAAAGTCAGAGGTGCGGAAATCTGATAAAAGCTTTGGAGATATCCTTACCCAGTTTGAAGGTAAAAAAATACAGCAGGGAGATGCTCCTGTTGAAAAACCCGAACCAAAGAGTATGGTCCGGCCTGCCGGGCCAGGTGTTTCTTCTGTGAAATCTGAAGGCAAGGTCTCCAATAAGGAATTTGGCGAGATGCTGGATACTTTTGAGGATAAGAAACAACAGGCGGAAAATCATGTCGCTTGGTCATTTGCCCAGATTTACAAGGACTGGAGTGCGACCACCAATGAGACGAAGGCGATTGAGCAGGCTCAGAAACAGAAGCAGGAAGTCACAAAGGCCCAGCTTTCCATCAGTGAGTTGAGGACCATGCAACCACAGGTGACTTTGGATCTCCATGGCTACAAGGCGGAGGACGCATCCTTGGCTGTCAGAAAATTTCTTAAGGAGAGCTTTGACTGCGGACTTCTCAAGATCTGTCTCATTCCTGGCAAGGGGATTCACAATGAGCATGGAACCGGAATTCTTAAAGAGGTTGTCCTCAGCGAGATACGTTTATCGAATGTTGTCAGGGAAGCCTATAGCCCCAAAGCCTGTTATGGCGGGAGTGGTGCTGTTTGGGTGATTCTTAAAGAGAGAGCGGACTAAGTCGTTTTTCCGAAAACATTATCCTTGAAGCAGGCCATCATGCATTTCGCATGATGGCCTGTGTAATTGGGATACTCAATCTCACATCCTGATTTCTTTTCTTTGAAAAACAATGTATCCAAGGACGAATACCAGAATGATGGAAGCGAAGAATGCCGTCATCTGGGGCCAGATAAGGAGAAGACTTTGCCCGAAAGGCAACGGGTTCCCCATCAGGGCTCCTTGGACCTGGGAGAACAGCACTACTCCAAGTGAACGGGTCGTTGGATTGAGCATTGCAATCGCCGATTCCACGTAGAGAGTATAAGGTGAGATCCGATTGAGGATGACAGATAATTTCGCTGCCTCATAGGTATCGACCCCCCCGATGCCTATTGCGATAATCTGGGAGATCATTGGCCAGAAGATCATGAAGAACAGCCACAGGGCAATGGAGACCAATGCCGAGACAGCCGGTTGCTTGAAGATGATGGAGCAGGTCATGGCGATCATGTACCAGAGCACCCCATAGAGCAAGGTGATCAGGTAGTAGATCAAAGAGCGGGCGATTTGTTCTCCTGATGGGGGTACCCCAAGGAACAACATTGCCGACCCGATGACCAGAAGCCAGAGAGCAAGCAGGACGATGGCCATGGCAGCCAAGGCTCCCAGAGCCTTGCCGAACAGAAGAACGTCTCTGTAGATGGGTTGGGAAAGCACCCTCCCCAGGGTTCGGTTTTGGAACTCACCGTTGATCGCATCGAAGCCTAGCGCAATCCCTGTAAGAGGGACTAGAAATGAGATGAAGGTGAGAAAGGAGGGGATGGGATTCTGGGAGATGGTGAAGAGATTCAACAACATGAAGGAATCCTCTCCTACGTAGGATCTGAGAGTCTGTGCCGCCACATACATGCTTGCTCCTGCCGTCAGCAGAATCAGGACCATCAGCACGATCATCCTGATATTTCCTGCATAATCCTGCAATTCCTTGAAGAACACCACCTTCAATCCGGTAAGTGCGGAACCTTCACGCTTTTTCACTGGACACCTCCTGAAAGGCTTGCTGGTAGATATCATTGAGGGAATGGGTGAGTAGCTCCAAGGAGACCAGTTTCTCTTTTGAAGCGAAAACCGTTTCAGCAATTTGGGCTCTGACGTCCTCAAGGCATTCAAGGAGCCAGAGGGAATCACCTTTTCGTTCGACATGGACAATCCCACCCAACGATGCAAAAGTTTTGAAAAGGTTGCTTTTTCCTTCAACTTGGACGTTTATTAGCAGGTTGCTGCCAAAATATTTCTTTGACAATTCATCCACAGTACCAGAGCTGATGAGCTTTCCTTTGGAAAAAAGCCCGACTTTATCACACACCGATTGCACTTCGTTCAACTGATGGCTGGACAAAAGGAATGTCATTCCTTCGCTGTCCCTCAGTGAACGGATTGTTGCAAGGAACCCGGAAATGCTTTGAGGATCCAAACCTTGGGTAGGCTCATCAAGAATGGCGATTTTGGGATGTTTTACCAGCAGTTCCGCAAGGCCAAGCCTTCTTTTCATTCCATGAGAGTATGTCTTGACTTTGTCATTGGCCCGGTCTGACAGATGCATCTTGTCAAGCGCATCCTCGACCCGCCTTTTCCGTTCCTTCTCCTCAAGGTTCAGAAACCTGGCGGTGTAATCGATATTCTCATATGCGGTCATGTAGTCGTAGAATCCAATGGTGTCAGGCATATATCCAACCTGGCGTTTCACAGTCAAGGGTGTACGCAAGGGATTGCACCCGAGAATATCTACTTCTCCCCCACTGGATTCAAGCAAACCGAGTATCATCAGGATGGTCGTGGTCTTTCCCGAGCCATTCGGACCAAGCAATCCGAAGATCTCTCCTCTTTCCAAGGAGAATGAAACATCATCAACCGCAAGCACCCCTTTGGTATATTGCTTGGTCAGGTGGGAAATACTGAGAACTTGTTCGTTCTTCATAAATTTCTCCTGGTTACCTACGTCCAAATTTTTTCACTGCAAACACCAGAAGAACCGCAGCGGCTGCGATGATGATGATTGAGACGACACCCCACAATGACGAAGTGTGGACAGTGATACGGTATTGTTCGGAAATATTTCCAGAATTTTCAGAATTCGCCTTCAATGTAAGGTTGTAATCCCCTGTCAGTGCATCGGAAGATGATTTCACTGTTGCTTTCACCGTGACGGTTTTTCCCGCGGGTAAGTCAGCCACATTGGCAGGATTGAATGTTGCAGTCCAGTTGGAAGGAGTGCTGGATGACAACTTGATATCCTTTGCATCGGCAGTTCCTGAATTCTTCAACTCGAGATCAATCACTTTCTCCTTGCCTGCGACGGCACTTCCACTAAGCAGCCCTCCTTCTCCCGAGAGGCTGAGGCGTGCTTGTCCCTGGACTTCAAGATTGAGTTGTACGGAAGCACTGGTCTCTGAAGATTTTGCGGAGATGGTGATGGGATAGGTACCCTCAGATACTCCTTGTGAAGGAGTCACCGTCACCTGGAGCGTCTTGGAAAGCCCCGCACCTACGGAAAGTGTGTTGAGATTGCTGCTTCCGTACTGTTCATTGAATTTTGCAGAAAATCCTTTGGGAGGTTCCGCATAAAGATCAATGAGCGTCTCGCTTGCGCTGTTATTGTGTAAGGTGACGTTGAAAGTGAAATTGGAATCAGGCGATCCCTTGATAGTGGGAAGCTCCGTATCCAAGGCGAGCCTCTGAGGAAGTTTCCTTCCCATAATGACGGTCAAAGGAAGTGAGAAGCCTGCTCCTTCCTCACCATTCGCCTTCACTGAGAACGAATAGGTTTCTTCTTTAGTGATTTTTGAAGGAATTATCCAAAGCTGGATTGAGGCGGTGTTGTCGGGCTCTGCGAATACAGCGTTCACCAGGCCACCTCCCCCTACGAATTGATAGTCCCATCCTTGTGGCAGTCCTTCTACCGACAAGTCAACCCTTTGAGGAGCAAGATTGTAGTTCTTCACCTTCAGGTCGAAGACAATCATGTCAGTGTTGCTGACATTCAGCGAAGGATAGGTTGTTGCGACAGACAACCCCTCATAACTTGCAGACAAAAAGCCTGAGGTTATCGCCAGCAGGACCAGAATAGCACAAAGAAACCTAGAAGTCTTATGATTCATAATGGTGTCTTTTCTCCTTGAAAAAAACTCTATCGCTAGTAATAATAGAAGAGTTTTTATGCGTCAAGTCGCAAAAAAGACACATTAATTTCACATATAAGTGTAATTTGTGAGTATGTTGTCAATATTTAACTTAATTTGGTGAAATCCGAAGGGGTTGCCATGTTTCATCAAGAAAAAGCAAAGTTCGGAAAAAAAAACAAACAGAAAAGACACCGATCATGAAGAACACTTAAAAAAAATTCACGGATTGAAAACAAGGCTCAAACTGGACACCATACAAAATTTTTTCTTCGGAACTCAGGACACAAGAAAAGACAGCCGAAGAATTCCCGGCTGCCATTTTGCATTGCTGTTAAGAATTACCTTTCGCGGTAAATAATCCTACCCTTGGTGAGATCATAAGGCGAAAGTGCAACCTTCACAGAGTCACCAGGGACAATCCTGATATAATGCTTACGCATCTTGCCTGACAGAAAAGCAAGAATGACGTGGTTGTTCTGAAGTTCCACACGGAACATGGTGTTGGGAAGTGCTTCACGCACAATTCCTTCAACTTCGATAGCTTCTTCTTTGGCCAAATGGGCCCTCCTATTCTTTTACTCGCAAAGTATATGCAAAACGTCTTGGCTCTGTCAATGTACAAGGATATCCCCATAGCCTTTGATAAATACCAAGAGAAACAATACGGGAAGAATCCATGTGATGTAGAATTTAGTCCATTTTGGGAACTTGATACCTTTTCCTTCATCAGCCTCCTTGGTGAAATTGTCCCAGCCCCAGCCCTTCTTGTGGGAGCAGAATAGGCAGAAAAGCAAGGAACCTAAAGGGAGCAAGGTCGAACTCACGATGAAATCCTCCAAGTCAAGCACGCCTGTTCCTGCACCGAGGGGTTGGAAACCCGAAAGAAGGTTGAACCCCAGCAGGCAGGGCAGGGAAAGGATGATCAGAGCAATGGCATTCCCAATGCAAGCCTTGGTCCTTTTGACGTGCTTGGCATCAATCCAGAAACTGATGATATTCTCAAATACGGCGATTAACGTAGAGATTGCGGCAAAACTCATGAAAAGGAAGAACAAGGAACCCCAGAAACGTCCCCCTTTCATCTGGGAGAAAATATTGGGAAGTGTAATGAAAATCAATGAGGGACCGCTGTCGGCTTCGACGTTGAAAGCTGAGCATGCAGGAAAGATGATCAGACCTGAGAGCAAGGCGACAAAAGTATCCAGCGCGATGATGCGAATTGATTCACCTGTAAGGGAACGCTCTTTGCTAATATAGGAACCGAATATCTCCATGGATCCTATGCCCAGGCTTAAGGTGAAAAACGCCTGTCCCATGGCAGCGAATACCACATTAAAGATACCGGCTTGCTTGATATGGACCAGACTTGGTTTTAGATAGAAGGAAATGCCATCCGCACCACCTTTGAGGAACAAACTGTTTACGGCAAGGACAACTATGAGTAACAAAAGGCCGCTCATCATATATTTGGTTACCCGCTCAACACCTCTTTGCAAGCCAATGCCGACGATAAGGAAACCAATGAGCACTGCGAGGCACATCCAGAAAGCCATTGTGAGTGGTCTGTTAAGCATATTGGTGAAATACGCACCCACCTCTTCAGAAGAAAGAGAGGAGAACGCCCCTCGGGTGAAATGGATGAAA
>JBAXZS010000080.1:0-9408 GCA_041670175.1 Sphaerochaetaceae bacterium
CATAATTTTCGTATAAAGGTTCTTATATTGCCTGGCACTATAGGGTAGCAGGAGATCAGCGACAAGAAAAGTTATCAGGCTAAGAGTAAGAGCGAATATGCAAATTGGATAAAAGACCTGCCTTAATGAGATCCCACTGGAACGTATTGCCAGCAACTCATTGGAAGTACTGGCCTCTCCAAGCACCATGGCTGCAGCGGTCAGGGAACTGAAGGGAAAGGTGTATAAGAGAAATTGAGGAATGGAAAGGGAGACCAAAGTAAGAACACTCTTAACCGAGACATTCTTTACCATTATTTTTTGGACAATAAGTAATATCTGATTAATAAAAAAGATAAAGAAAAAGAAGGCGAAGGCCACGGCAAGACTCAGAAGATATTCTCGACCAACAAACCTATGAACCAAGCTGTAATGGCCGCCTCTGAGCATCTTCAAACCCCCGTTGAACCAAATCCCCCCTGACCCCGTAGGGTTTCGTTCAGATTATCCACCAATTCAAATCTTGCCTGCTCATAACGAGCAACCACCATCTGGGCAATCCTATCTCCATTATGAATGGTAAAATCCTGTTTGCCAAGATTAATCAAAAGAACACAGACCTCACCGCGATAGTCGCTATCGATTGTTCCTGGGGAATTAAGGACAGTCACTCCGAATTTGGCCGCCAGTCCGCTTCGGGGCCGGACCTGGGCCTCAAACCCCTCAGGCAAGGCGATAGCAAGCCCGGTGGGCACCTTGACGGTCTCACCAGGCTTTACAATCATATCAGCATCAATACACGCAGCAAGATCACAGCCTGCACTTCGCCCTGTTGAATAAACAGGCGCTGATGCATCCTTTTTTACTGCGGTAAAACGGACAACCATCCTATTTCGTCTCAATCGCATCAATGTATGAAAGGTTCAAGCGGTTCTGCCTGTCGATTTCCATCAACTTCACAGGAACAACCTGACCAACTTTCAGCACATCCTCAACATGCTCGACCCTCTTACGGGAAAGCTTGGAGATGTGACAAAGTCCTTCCTTGCCAGGAAGGATCTCGATAAAAGCTCCAAAATCCATGATGCGCTTGACCGTACCCTGATAAATCCTGCCCACCTCCGGTTCCTCGATGATCGAGTTGACCAACTCTTTCGCACTCTGGGCGGATGCATTGTTACTTCCATAGATAGTGATGGTCCCATCGTCCTCGATGTTCACCACAGCACCGCTCTGGGCGGCAATCGCCTTGATTGTCTTCCCGCCGGTCCCAATGACCGCACCAATCTTTTCCTCATCAACCTTCATGGTCAGAATCTTTGGAGCATACTCACTAATCTCAGCCCTTGGTCCTGCGATACATTGTTTCATGATGCCCAGGATGTGCATCCGACCACGTTTGGCCTGCTGTAATGCCTCGCTCATGATCTGGGGGGTAACACCGGCAATCTTGATATCCATCTGGAAGGCCGTGATACCATCTTCAGTACCAGCGACCTTGAAGTCCATATCCCCAAGATGATCCTCCTCACCTAGAATATCACTCAGGATCTTGTATTTCTCATAATGCTCACCTTCAGTGATCAATCCCATTGCAATACCGGCGACTGGCTTGAGAATAGGAACACCTGCGTCCATCAGGGAAAGGCAACCACCACAGACAGAAGCCATCGACGAGGAGCCATTCGATTCCATGATATCGGAAACAACCCGGGTCGTGTACGGGAACTTGTCCTTGCCGGGCATAATCGCTTCCAACGCCCTCTGAGCCAAGTGTCCGTGTCCAATCTCACGGCGTCCAGTGACAAGTTTACCAGTCTCACCGACACAATAAGGAGGAAAGTTATAATGCAACATGAAATTGGAGAATGACTTATCTCCATCAATAGTATCAAACATCTGCTCGTCCTGGACGGAACCGAGAGTAGTTGTAGCGAGACTTTGGGTCTCACCACGGGTAAACAGGGCCGAGCCATGGACACGGGGCAGCACCCCTACTTCACAAGTGATAGGACGAATCTCATCCAATTTTCGTCCATCGGTACGAATCTCATCATTGAGAATCGATGCACGGAGAATCTCATACTCCAGTTCGTCATACAAGGCGGCAAGTTGCGCAGGATGTTTGCCACTAGATGCTATTTCTTCAGCATATTTTGCATTAATCTGCTGGTGTACTTCATCCAAGGCCGCATAACGGAGTTTTTTTCCTTTGACAAAAGAGGCTTTCTTCACCAAAGGATAAGCCTCGGCCTTGATAGGCTCAAGCCAGGAAAGGTCGACCTTCTCATCAAATACAGGCAACTTCTCTTTGCCAGCGATCTTCTTCAATTCCAACTGTGCATCGCAAAGTGAGGTGATCACTGGCTGGGCGGCAGCAATCGCCTGCAACATCATATCCTCGTCAACCTGTTTTGCACCACCTTCAACCATGGTGATACCCACCCTTGTCCCTGCGACGACAATATCAAGCTTGGCTTGGGAAATCTGCGGGAAGGTGGGGTTTACCACGTACTTGCCATCAACATAAGCCACTCGGACGGCAGCGATTGGCCCATTGAAAGGAATATCACTAATGGTAACGGCTGCGCTGGCCGCGTTGATTGCAACGATGTCCGGTGTGTTCATCATATCGGTGGAAACAACAGTCGGGACAACCTGAATCTCTCTTCCAAAAGCCTTGTCAAACAAGGGGCGCATAGGCCGGTCAATCAAACGGGAGACAAGAATCTCCTTATCCTTGGGTTTCGATTCCCTCTTGAGAAACCCTCCAGGGATTTTTCCAGCTGCATAATACTTCTCATTGTACTCAACCGAGAGTGGGACATAATCCAAAGCTTCAGTTGGCGCTTCTCCACAGCAGACAGTCGCAATGACTGCACACCCCTCATAGGTTGCGAACACAGCGCCATTAGCCTGCTTGGCAATGCGACCAGTCTCAAATGTCAGATCATGATCGCCAATCTTTACAGAAATCTTTTTTACATCAAACATTTTTTCCTACTTTACTACTTCTTTCTTCGTTCTTTATAATCTGAAAAACAAACAAGCTCCAGGCTATTTGGTTATATAGCCGGGAGCCTGCTAGCAAATCAAAAAATACTCACTTATTTTCTCAATCCAAGCTTCGCAATCAGCTCACGATATTCATTGATATCCTGATTGGAGATATATTTAAGAAGTCTTCTTCTTTGTCCGACAAGCATCAGCAAGCCCCTCTTGCCATTGGTATCCTTCGGATTGTTCTTGAAATGGGTCTGCAAATCATTGATACGGGCAGTCAGCAATGCAACCTGCACGGCGGAAGAGCCAGTGTTTGTCTCCGCACCACCAAAATTGGTGATGATCTCTTTCTTTTGTTCTTTAGTAATCATGTGCCACTCCTCTTAAACAAGTTAAGAATTTTTACCCGCTTGGCTTTCACATCGAGGTCCTTTTCCAATTCGATAGTCAACTTGTCTTTGGTTAACCGCACCAAAACAGGAGTAACCGACTCATCAGAAAACACCAAACTCGCTTGATAGGTCCCTGTCATAGGCAGAAGCTGTTCAAATGAGCCAATACGGTAAAGCAAGCAATTAGCATGGATCAACGACGAATAACGAGTCAAATCCAAGCCATATGGCCTGCCGAGCATACCCTGGACATCTTCCAGAGCGCCCTTAAGAAGTTTTTCTCTTACCAAGGTGCTGCTCATAACCTCTCCCTTCGCATCTCGCACCGAAGGGGGAACTACGACCTTGCACTCAGGTTCGTGACGGGTCAGGTATTCCTGCAGCTGAACTGGTCCGGCACATGAAGCCGGCGTACCGCAGCGGAAATCTTCCCCCACAACCATAACCTTGACCATACAAAACAGACAGACAAGGTTAAGGAACTCCTCGGCTGATAGTTTACTGAAATCGGGAGAAAAGTCAATTGTAACCAAATAGTCAATTCCAATATTTTCAAGTAATTGCATGAATTGGGTGTTACTTTGGAGATATGGCAGTCTATTTTGCCTTCCGTTCGCCATCTTTGGATTCTTGTTGAAGGTTATAACCATTGAATGACAAGACTGCTCATGAGCCTTTGCAACACAAGTCTGCAAGATTTCCTGGTGCCCAAGATGCATCCCATCAAAGACCCCTATGCAGATGGACATGGGAACCTGGCTCAGAGTCTGGTATTCAACAAGATGCATGAAATCAAATTGTTGCAAGCTCACCTGCCTTTTGTGGAATCTGGCTGATAATCCTTTTCGTCTTCATATCAACAATCCACCTTAGGTCTCCCATAGTATCATGAACCGCACCATAAAGGGCAGAGCCTTTTTCAACCTCGCAAGCAAGATTGGGGGAACAAGTGCCGTTCACCATCATGAACTCATCCTCTTTGGGCACAGCATACCATGAAAGGGAAGGAAGACGATGAAGCAACTGTTCCGTGTTCTCCATGCTTCGTATCAGGTTACCAGTATCGTCAAAATCAAAAGCCTCATCCAAACGATAGGGACCAATCGCGGTCCTGGTAAGTTCGACCAGGTGACCCCTGCTGTTGCAAGCAAGGGCAAGATCGCGGGCGATCGAGCGGATATATGTCCCCTTGCTCACATGAATATCACAAATCAGCCTGTTGTTTTCATAAGAGACGACATCAAATGAATAAACGGTTACCAACCGGCTTGCCATTTCAACAGTCTTTCCACTTCTGGCCAGGGAACTTGCCCGTTTCCCCTCAACATGAAGCGCACTATATTGAGGTGGCTGTTGTTTTATAGTACCAAGAAAATGTTCCTTGATGGCTTTCTGGATCGTCTCAAGATCAGGGCAGGGAGCCGAGGCAACAACCTTTCCTTCTGGATCAAGGGTATCGGTCTCCTCCCCAAAAAGGATGGTCGCCCTGTATTGCTTGTCCATCTGGGAAAACAACACATTAAGGCGGGTCATGCTTCCTGTCAAGACAACAAGAAGCCCCTGGGCGAATTTATCCAACGTCCCCGCATGCCCAACTTTCCTGTCAATAGTCCTCTTGATTTTGTCAAGAGCCGAAAAGCTGGTCAATCCACTACGTTTGTTGACCAGCAACACTGAAGCATTAGTTCCCATCTTTCAATGAATCTATCAGACGATTAATCTCTTCCCCTTGCCTCAGTGAGATGTCGGCTTTAAAAGTCAAGACGGGTGTGTTCTTTGTCTTCAGATACGCCCCCACCTTTTTCTGGATGAAGCTATGGGCATTTTGCAATGCATTCACACTCTTCTCCAATAACTTCTCACCAAGGACAGAAGAGATATAAATCGTCGCATAGGCATTATCCGTCGAGAGCTCAACCGCACTCACCGAGCACAATGTCGACAACTCAGGATTCTTGATCTGCCCCTGCACAATTATCATACTTATCGCTTCGGCAAGTCTTGACTCTATCCTTTTTTGACTATAATCGCTCATGCTTTCTTAGCCTCCATAGGTTTTTTCACCTCAGTATCCTCAAGTTTTCGGGCAACCTGCTCGATCTCG
Source organism: Sphaerochaetaceae bacterium (assembly GCA_041670175.1). GTDB lineage: Bacteria > Spirochaetota > Spirochaetia > Sphaerochaetales > Sphaerochaetaceae > JBAXZS01. The sequence goes on from JBAXZS010000080.1 coordinate 5,479, forward strand.
ACAATCTCCAAGGTATCCCCGACCAACAAGTCCTGATAATTCTCCAGGCCAATACCGCATTCAAAACCCTCGGACACTTCCTTGGCATCATCCTTGAAACGTTTGAGACTGGAAATCTTCACCAAATCCTTGCTGACCTGAACGCTGTCACGGATGACACGCACCAAAGAATTGCGCTTGATTTTTCCACTGGTGACATAGCAACCGGAAATAAGGCCAATCTTTGGAACATGGAAGGTATTGCGAACCTCAGCGGTTCCAATATCGACCTGCTTGGAGATAGGGCTAAGCATCCCTTCCATAGCCGCCTTGACATCATCAACAACATCATAAATTATGTTGTATTTCCTAATCTCGACCTTTTCCTCCGCGGCCAGGGCCTGAGCCCTTGGTGTCGGACGCACATTGAAGCCGATGACCAATGCATTGGATGCGCTCGCCAAGGAAATATCACTCTCGATGATGGCACCCGCCGCTGCACGAATCACACTAAGCTTAATCTCCGGGGTTGAAAGTTTCTCCAGTGTCCCCTGCAAAGCCCCGACGGACCCTTGCACGTCACCCTTGATGACAATGTTCAGCGTCTGGATATCACCTTCGGCGATCTTCTCACCCAAATTAGCCAGCGTGACCTTGTTGGGATTGTTTGCGAACTCACCAAATCTTTCAAGTTCCTGACGTTTCGCACCAACCTGACGCGCTTGTTTCTCGTCGTCGGTCACTTGAAACGGATCACCTGCATTAGGAACAGCAGAAAGGCCGATAATCTCCACCGGCGTGGAAGGACCGGCCTCCTCAATCTTCTTTCCCTTGTCATTGAAGATGGCTCTCACACGTCCAGGATAAATGCCCGCAACGTAATAATCACCCATGTGGAGCGTGCCCTTTTGGATCAGCACCGAAGCAACAATACCACGTCCTTGGTCGATCCTTGACTCAATGACCTTCCCTTCCGCACGACAAGAAGGATCAGCCTTGAGCTCGAGCATCTCCGCCTGAAGCAGAATGGCATCAAGTAGTTCGTTGATACCCTCCTTTTTCAGAGCTGAAATCTTGCAATACAAGGTCTGTCCACCCCATTCCTCAGGAACAAGTCCTAGATCGGACAATTGCTGCATTACCCTCTCAGGATTCGCTTCAGGTAAATCACATTTATTAATGGCGACAATGATTGGTACCTTTGCGGCCTTGGCATGGTCGATCGCCTCACGTGTCTGCATCATCACACCATCATTGGCTGCGACAACAAGGACAACAATATCGGTTATCTGGGCTCCACGAGCACGCATCATGGAGAATGCGGCATGTCCCGGAGTATCCAGGAACACCACCTCCCCCTTGCCTTCCAAATCCACCTTATATGCACCGATATGCTGGGTAATACCCCCAAATTCGCCCTCAGCAACATGAGTTGAGCGAATGGCATCCAAAAGCTTGGTCTTGCCATGGTCTACATGTCCCATAACAGTGACAATCGGAGCCCTATGCACCATCAATTCAGGATTATCAGGTGCGTTCTCTATCAACGTCTCATCATACAAAGAGACAAGATGGACCTCACATCCATATTCACTGGCTATTATCGAGGCTGTATCATGGTCAACAAGCTGGTTGATGGTGACCATCATGCCCATCTTGAAGAGCTTACTGATGATCTCACTCGCCTTTATGTTCATCTTCTTCGCAAGATCGGCGACTACAATGGAATCCATGATATCGATTGACTTTGGAACAGCAGCAAGTTTGGCAGCTTCCTGATCCTTTCTGCGCTGGATTTGAAACTCCTTCTCTTCCTCTGCATCACGTTTCTTGTAATTGGCGTCTTTCTTCTTGAAACTCTTCTTGGGGGTACGATTGGTCAATGGATCAATCTCATCCGACGAAGACGAGCGTCCCGCACCTGGGCGAGCCCCACCAAATCCTGGACGGTTGTTATTAAAACCGGGACGGAATCCCCCCTGCGGCCTGAAACCACCTTGTGGACGAAATCCCCCAGTCCCCTGAGAGGGCCTGTATCCACCAGTGGCACCCTGTCCTTGAGGACGATACCCTTGGGGAGGCCTGTACCCACCAGGAGCACCCTGTCCCTGAGGAGGTCTATATCCACCTGGAGCGCCTTGCCCCTGAGGCCGATAGCCACCGTAGGTGGTAGTCTGTCCCTGCGGTCTGTAGGGAGGACGAGAATCACCCTGCCCCTGGTAATTGGGACGTGTGCCCTGATACGTGTTTGTTCTTGGATAAACAGGGCGTTGTACCGGTCTGCCTCCGACGACACCCACTTGTCTTGGTCCCACTGAGGGAACGATTGTACCCGCATCGTTTGCAATCTTGGGATTCTGTGTCTGCCATTGGGCGTGATCTTTTACTGTCTGACCCTGACCCGGAACCGGGGGAAGATTGGTTGGATGGATAATCATCGGTCCGTTGTGTAACGGTGAAACCACCTGCCGGCTCTGAACCTTTTTTGCAGGCACAGGAGAGGCAGGCATAGCCGAAACTGGTTTTGGAGCAGTCGACTGGGCGGAAACTGAAGTAGCTGGTATCACAGGTCTTGCAACCTGTTGCTTCGCTACAATCACTTTTTTCTTGACAATAACAATTTTCCTTTTTTCAGGAGCCTTGTTTTCAACCTGTGGTTTTTCCACAGGCTCATCGGTAGGAGCCTGACCTACCACATGCTTGATTAACGTTACTTTGGACTTAGTATCTTCCATTATTTCCTCTTGCTTCCCTTACGCTTCCTCAAAAGAAAGCCCTGTGCCACAATGCGGGCAAGTTGTCATGTCCGGAGTGACGGCCTGTCCACAATTCGGACAGACATACTGAGTGTCGCCAGCATCCTCATCCTCGACGATATCAACATATTCGTCAACGGTTTCCTTGACTTGCCTAATCTCCTCTTCGGAGATATCGCTGTACGCTTTCAAATCAGCTTCATTAAGATTAATGAACTCCTCAACACTATATATATCATGGAATTGCAGTTTCTTCAGTAGCGTCTTATCCAAAGGCAAGTCGGAAAGGGCAATCTCATCATCCGAGACTCCGCTGTTATCATCAACAACTTGTTGTGGTTCTTCTGACTCTGAAACAACCTCTTCCTGTTCCTTCTCACCAAAAATACTCTCGGCTTTATTTCGGGCCTCGGAGGCAATATCCATTTCCTGGAACTGAGCAGGAGTCTTCACGTCAATCAACCAGTCACAAAGCTTATTGGCCAAACGCACATTCAAACCCTGTTTCCCGATAGCCAATGACAACTGGCTCTCATCAACAATCGCCACTGCCTGGAAGATGTTCTTGTCGATTATCACCACATCCTGTACTTGAGCTGGAGAAAGAGCATTGCGAATATAATTGGCAGGATTGGTATCATAGCGAAGAATATCAATCTTCTCACCCTCGATCTCACTCATGATAGTCTGGATACGGTTCCCTTTCAAACCGACACAAGCCCCAACCGGATCAATATCCTCACTGCGTGAGGCGACGGCAACCTTGGTCCTGTATCCTGCCTCACGAACGACCTTTACAATGTCAATCTGATTCTGGGCTATCTCAGGAATCTCAATCTCAAAAAGCTTCTTGATAAGCTCAGGGCTTGTCCGTGAGAGAATGACCCTGATCCCCCGTTCAGCTTTCTCGACTGCCTCGACATAACACTTGATCTTGTCATTGTTTCCATAGGATTCACGACTGCTCTGGTTTCTTCTGGGAAGAATCCCCTCGGTGGTCCCGATATCAACCATGATATCACCGTTGATCAGTTGCCTTCTGAAATACCCAATAATCAGCTGGCCTTCCTTTGTTTTATACTCGCTGTATAAAGTGTCTTTGGTAATATCACGAAAATTCTGATGCGCCCTTTGCTTTGCACTTTGGACACTGATACGGTCAAACTGACCCAAATCGATAGGAATCAAAAGCTCA
>JBAXZS010000081.1:0-9388 GCA_041670175.1 Sphaerochaetaceae bacterium
GCACCGGTATTGGCATATGCATCCAATAACTCGGCGGCCAGCTTCTCACTCATACTGTGGCCATTTCTGGCACGAGCAGCATTGATAATCCAACGCATTGAGAGCGCCTCTCGTCTTGCATCACGAATCTCGACAGGAACCTGATAGGTAGCACCACCAACACGGCGGCTCTTAACTTCCACTAACGGCTTCACATTGTCGACAGCCTTGATGAAAACATCCAAAGGCTTCTCCCCTGTCTTCTCCCCCATCGCCTGCATCGCCTTATAGATGATAGAGGTGCTGGTTGACTTCTTCCCATCAACCATCATACGGCAGATAAACTTCTCAACGACCACGCTTTTGTAAACGGGGTCAGGTAGCACTTCCCTTACGGGAGCAGTAGTTCTTCTTGACATTTTTTTACTCCTCCCCTATCAAGCCTTTGGCTTCTTGGCGCCGTACTTACTACGACTACGCTTACGATCAGCGACTCCCTGAGTATCCTTTGCACCACGAATAATATGGTAACGAACACCAGGAAGGTCCTTGACTCTCCCACCACGCATAAGCACAACAGAGTGCTCCTGCAAATTATGGCCGATACCAGGGATGTAAGCGGTAACTTCAATTCCATTGGAAAGGCGCACACGGGCGACCTTACGCAATGCTGAGTTAGGCTTCTTCGGAGTAACCGTCATAACACGGGTACAAACACCCCGCTTCTGAGGGCAACCTTCAAGAGCTGGGGACTTCGTCTTACTAGTGGCGGACTTCCTGCCCTTTCTGATTAGCTGATTAATAGTAGGCATCTTTCGATACACTCCCTTCAATTTTTTGATCCACCATATCTCACCATACAGGGACCTGCACCACCAACTGGCAGTACTTCTATTGTAAAAACCGTACTCAGCATGGACACGGTGCTGTGTTCACAACGAATCCCTGACAAAGCCGTGTTTCGCCAACAGGCGAAATACTATTCCTCATCAACGGAATCGTCCACATCCACCACATCACTTACGGCTTTCATATCCGCAATATCCTCGACGTCAAAGTCGTCATCATCAGGCTCTTCTTTGCGCTCATGTTTTACCTCTTCGGGCTTTTTCCTCTGAGTCAGTAGCTCTTCATCTTTCAGCTTGATATCCCGATATATTTTCATACCGGTACCCGCTGGAATCAAATGTCCAATAATGACGTTTTCCTTCAACCCTCGTAAGTCATCTTTACTACCAGCAATTGCCGCACTTGTCAATACCCGGGTAGTCTCCTGGAAAGAGGCTGCACTGATAAACGAGTCAATAGCAAGTGAAGCGTTGGTAATACCCAAAAGCAAAGGACGGGCTACCGCCGGTTCTCCACCTTCACTGATTACCCTCTGGTTCTCATCAAAGAACTTATACTTATCTACTCTCTGGCCTTGAATCAAATTGGTATCGCCAACATGAAAAACCTCAACCTTACGAAGCATCTGGCGAACAATAACACCCAAATGCTTGTCGTTGATGTCTACACCTTGCATACGATAAACCTGCTGGACCTCATCCACAAGAAATGCCTGAAGAGCATTCTCTCCAAGAATATCAAGAATATCATGGGGGTCAACTGAACCATCACAAAGCAAATCGGCGGCCTCAACGCTATCACCATCTCTCACCAACAGGTTCTTTCCCATCGGAACAAGATGTTTATATTCATGTCCAAAGGAATCAGTAACAATAATGCAACGCTTCCCTTTGACTGTTGCTCCGATAGAAACATTGCCACTGACCTGAGCCAGAACTGCAATATTTTTGGGTCTACGGGCCTCGAATAGTTCTCCAATCCTTGGAAGTCCACCAGTAATATCACTGGTCTTAACACCTTCCTTAAGCATCTTGGCAAGCACTTCACCTTTGCTAACCTGGATATTATCTCCAAGTTGCAGGTAAGAATTTCCTGGCAACTGATAAGAAGCAAGGACATCTCCCTTGCCTCCCTTCTCAGAAGTAATCTGAATAGTTGGAGACAACCTTTCCAAAGCATGTTCGGTAATACGGTTCTCAACATTGCCTGTTTCAGGGTTGACTTCTTCAATCAACGTAGTACCAAGCTTGATATCCACAAAATGGGTGAAACCACCCTCTTCTGTGATGATAGGCTCGCTAAACGGATCATAAGCGACAATCGGAGAACCACTATTCACATACTGTCCCTCACTGACTAGGAGCTCACTACCAGCCTTGACGACCTGCTGTGTGGGATGATCCAGCAGGAGAACCCTGTTACTTTGGCACTTGATAGAACCATTCGCAGGAGATTCAAATTCCTTGCCATCCTTTACATACAGAGGGCTGCCCTTACCAACAGCGGTGCCATCAGCGACAAGCAATTTTTCAAAGCTACCCTTGGTCAATTCAAAATTCACCCGGAAACATTCGATATGTCCTTTACGGGTAAACACATTCACCTTATCCGATTGTCTTTCAACACGGCTACCAGAGATGCTTCCGATAACCACAGGGAACTTGAAGAACAACTTGTTCTCCTCAGCGCTCGTGGAAGCAGAACCACCTGAATGGAAGGTGCGAAGCGTAAGTTGCGTACCAGGTTGTCCAATGGACTGTGCAGCAACAATACCTACCGCCTCTCCGATGTCCACAGAACGGTTGGTTGCAAGATTACGACCATAACACTTACGGCAAACACCATGCTTTGCCTCACAGGTAAGTACAGTGCGTAACAGCACCATCTCAACTCCAGCTTCTTGAATTTCCTTAGCCTTGGCATCGGAAATCTCGACATTCGCAGGAGCAATGACTTTGTGAGTAAACGGATGATGTACATCTTCAACAGGACAACGGCCAACAATACGATCAGCCAAAGACTCGATAATCTCACCGGTATCATCCTTGATTGCAGAACGTTCTATACCATTGATAGTATGGCAATCGTCCATGGTAACCACAAGATCCTGGCTGATATCAACCAAACGACGGGTGAGGTAACCTGCCTCAGAAGTCTTCAATGCGGTATCGGACAAGCCTTTACGAGCACCGTTGGTGGAGATAAAGAATTCAATAATCGAAAGGCCTTCCTTGAAGTTCGACTTGATGGGGAACTCAATGACATCCCCATTTGGCTTAGCCATCAAACCACGCATACCACCAAGCTGGCTAATTTGGGTCTTCGAACCACGAGCTCCGGAATCGGCCATCAAGAACAACGGGTTAAAGCCATTCTGGCTCTTTTCCAATTCCTGCATCAGCACATTGGACAACTTGTTATTGGTCTGAGTCCAAACATCAATAACCCTGTTATACCGTTCTTCTTGTGTGATATGGCCTTGACGATACTGATCAAGAATCTTTTGTTGCTCACCTTCGGCACTGGAAACCAATGCCTTCTTCTCCTCTGGCACTATCATATCGGACAAACCAATGGTCGCACCAAACAAGGTTGCATATTTGTATCCAATATCCTTGATAGAATCAAGCATCTGCACTGTCACAGAATTTTCTCTGGTTTTCAGTGTCGCTCCAATTAATTTCTTCAAGTCCTTATCACCCAGACACTGGTTCTGAAAAGGAATACCCTCAGGAAGGACAGAATTAAAAATGACACGGCCAGCGGTGGTCTTGAGCTTTTTTCCATCCGGGAAGCGATAGGTAATCGCAGCATTATAAGAAAGAGAACCGACCTCTATGGCCATTTCAAGCTCACCGATGTTATCAAAAAACTTCCCTGTGCCTTTAGCATCCTTCATCTCACGAGTGAGATAAAAGATACCCAAGACCATATCCTGGGAGGGATATACAATAGGCTTGCCGTTTGCGGGATCAAGCAAATTGGTAACAGAAAGCATCAGCGTCAGGCACTCCAACTGAGCCGCATGAGTAAGTGGCACATGGATAGCCATCTGATCACCATCGAAATCGGCGTTGAACGCATGACATACAAGAGGATGCAGTTTGATAGCCTTGCCATCAACCAAGACGGGTTCAAAGGCCTGGATACCCAAACGGTGCAAAGTAGGGGCGCGGTTAAGCATGACGGGATGTTCCTTGACAACATCATCAAGGATCGACCATACAGCCTCGGTCTCTTCTTCAACCAAGCTCTTGGCCTTCTTAATATTATAGACCACGCCATCTTGCACAAGTTTCTTCATCAAGAAAGGCTTGTAGAGTTCCAGAGCCATCTTCGAAGGAAGACCGCATTGGTGCATGCGTAGTTCCGGCCCGACAACAATTACAGAACGGCCACTATAGTCAACACGCTTACCCAGTAAGTTCTGCCTGAAGCGACCCTGCTTACCTTTGAGCATGTCGGAAAGGCTCTTCAAAGGTCTAGAAGAAGCTCCCTTCACCACTTTCTTTCTTTTTGAATTATCAAAAAGGGCGTCAACAGCTTCCTGCAACATTCGTTTCTCGTTACGAATGATGATATCAGGTGCATTAAGCTTTACCAAACGGTCCAGACGATTATTACGGTTGATGACTCTGCGGTACAGATCATTTAAATCACTGGTGGCAAAACGACCTCCATCCAGTTGGACCATAGGCCTAAGATCCGGAGGGATGACAGGAATAACGGAAAGAATCATCCATTCGGGCTTATTTCCGCTGTCACGGAAATTCTCCACCACTTCTATTCTCTTAAGCAGACGTTTGTCAATCTTGTCTTCCTTCTCACGCATCTGTTTGCGTAATTTACGTGACAATTCTTCCAAATCCAACTGAGAAAGAAGCTTACGAATAGCTTCCGCTCCCATCTCAGCCTCAAAACTATCCTCTCCAAACTGGTCAATATACTTTTGGTAATCTTCCTCAGAGAGAATCTGCTTATCCTTCAAGGTGGTATCACCTTTGTTAATTACAACATACTTCTCATAATAGAGAACACTTTGTAAGGAACTACGGCTAATATCCAGCAACATGCTCATACGAGAGGGAACACTACGATAATACCAGATATGCGACACAGGAGCCGCCAAGGTAATATGCCCCATACGTTCACGACGAACCTTGGTATTAGTTACCTCAACACCACAACGGTCACAAATAACTCCCTTGTAACGAATCGACTTGAACTTACCGCAATAACATTCCCATTCCTTGGTAGTTCCAAAAATCTTCTCACAGAACAGACCGTCCCGCTCTGGTCGGAGCGTACGGTAGTTGATTGTTTCGGGTTTCTTGACCTCGCCGTAAGACCAAGCCTTGATCTGTTCCGGCGAAGCAAGCCTTATCATAATGCTATCGAAATCCTGAATATCCTTCATCCGTCTCTTCTCCTAGTTATTGAGGGAGCCTTTCTGTTGCTTGTTGATAAGCTCTTCATCACGCTCTGTAAGCGGAACCTGTTTCCCCTTGGAATCGTACACGGACATATCCAAAGCCAACCCTCTGATTTCCTGCACCAAAACGTTAAATGCCTCAGGCATGCCAGCACTTGTTGCCGGTTCACCTTTCACAATGCTTTCATAAATCTTGACACGACCATTCATATCATCGCTCTTGATTGTAAGCAATTCCTGCAAGGTATTCGCCGCTCCATAGGCTTCAAGAGCCCATACTTCCATCTCGCCAAGTCTCTGACCTCCAAATTGGGCCTTGCCACCAAGAGGTTGCTGAGTGACCAACGAATAAGGACCAGTGGAACGAGCATGCATCTTATCATCAACAAGATGGTGTAGCTTCAAGTAATAGATATATCCACAAAACACAGGGTTGACGAAAGGAACACCCGTACGACCATCGTACAAAACAGTTTTAGAATCCTCAGGAAGCTGAGCTTCTCTCATTTTCGCCTCAATCTGATCCATTGTGGCGCTTTGAAACACGGGAGAAGAATACCATTGTTCAAGGTTGACCGCAGCCCAACCAAGTTGGGTCTCCATCAACTGACCGATATTCATTCGGCTTGGAACGCCAAGGGGGTTGAGACACACATCAAGCGGTGTACCATCGGCCATATAAGGCATGTCCTCCTCAGGAAGGATTCTTGAAACGACACCCTTGTTACCATGACGGCCGGCCATCTTATCTCCCTGACGAAGTTTTCTCTTCGTAGCAATCAAAACTTTGACAGTCTCGTCCACACCAGCTGGAAGCTCATCATTCTCACTCCGTCTCAATCTTTGAATGTCAATGACAGTGCCCTCGGTACCATGAGGAACCTTGAGAGATGTATCACGAACTTCCTTTGCTTTCTCACCAAAGATGGAATTGAGTAATTTAAATTCCGGAGTAGTATCACCTTCACTCTTGGGAGTAACTTTTCCAACCAAAATGGAACCAGGACGGACCATCGTACCAACACGTACGATACCATCTTCATCCAAGGCTTCCAGCATTTTCTCGCTGGTATTGGGAATATCACGAGTCAACTTCTCAGGCCCGAGCTTAGTCTCCCTAATATCAGTGGTAAACTCCTTGATATGGATAGAAGTGAAGATATCATCCTTGACCACACGCTCACTAATTAAGACAGCATCCTCGTAGTTGTACCCATTCCAAGGCACAAACCCTACCAGAATATTACGACCTAAAGCCAACTCCCCGTTCTGGGTAGCCGGTCCATCAGCCAACACTGCGCCTTCATCAACATGCAGTCCAGCATTTACGATAGGTTTCTGGTTGAAACAGGTATCCTGGTTAGTCCTCTGGAATTTCTGGATTTCGTAATAATCGACTTCACCATCAATTTCGCTTACATCAGGCTTGATAATCACCTTATCTGACGAGACATACTGCACACTACCGGCTCTTTTCGCCTTCACCAAGACACCGCTATCATAGGCAGTCTTCGCTTCCATACCAGTACCCACGCGAGGCGCCTCAGGAAATACCAGAGGAACAGCTTGCCGTTGCATATTGGAACCCATCAAAGCACGGTTGGCATCATCATGTTCCAAAAACGGAATCAAACTTGCGGCAACAGAGATTACTTGTTTGGGAGAAACATCCATGTAGCTGACATCCTTGGCTGGACGAGTGGTGTAATCACCACTATGACGAACAGGAACTTCCTTATCAGTAAAGCGACCATCCTTATCAAGCCTAGCGTTTGCCATTGCAATGTAATAATTCTCTTCATCGTTCGAATCTAGATATTTATACTCTTTGGTGGTAACTCCATTCACAACAGTACGATATGGAGTCTCCAAGAATCCATATTCATTGACCCTCGTATAGTTTGCCAAACTGACAATCAAACCAATGTTTGGACCTTCAGGAGTTTCAATAGGACAAATCCTTCCATAATGAGTATAATGAACATCACGAACCTCGAAACCCGCTCTATCACGCGACAAGCCACCAGGCCCAAGAGCATTCAAACGTCTCTTATGGGTCAACTCTGAAAGAGGATTGACCTGATCCATAAACTGGGAAAGCTGAGAAGAACCAAAAAATTCCTTAACAGCTGCCACAATTGGTTTAATGGAAACCAAATCTTGTGGTTTGACAGAATCAGTTGTTTCCAGATTCATTCTCTCTTTGGCAATCCTCTCCATCCGATTAAATGCACCTTTAAGTGAATTCTGAAGAAGCTCCCCTACAGAACGAACACGGCGATTCCCCAAATGATCAATATCATCAACATTCTTTTCACGAATGTAGACCTTAATCAAATAGGCCATTGTATTGATGATGTCATTCGGCTGAAGTACCGTACACTCAGTAGAATTATCAACACTGCCAAATTTCTTATTGAACTTATAACGCCCCACAGCACCGAGGTCATATTTTCGGGAAGAGAAGAACATATCAGGCAGGTCTCTCTCTGCACGCTCAACGGCTACCATCTCACCAGGCATGAGCACAGAGAAGATAGGGGTGAGCACATCTTCCTTGGAAGGTTCATCAAGACCTTCTGAAGTATACTTTGCATCTTCCTCTTCAAAACAATGAAGGACCATTTCGCTGTGAAGACTTTTCTCATCATTCAGATTAACTAACTCAATGCTGGTAATTTTGCGCTGAATCAATTCATCAATCTCATGAGCATGTATCATATCACCCGCACGTAGGATACGTTTTTTCTCGCCATCAACTACATTATAGATATCTTTGTAGAGATAACGATTTTCCAATGAATCTTTTGAATTATTGGAAAGCTCAACCACCTCGCCTTTATAAAATTGCTCTACAATTTTTTCTCGGGTATCATAGCCAATGGCTCTAAGAAACAGGGTCCCCAAAATACGTTTTTTTCGATCTATCTTTGTATAAATCAAATGCTTACGTTCATCAATCTCAAATTCAAGCCAGGAACCACGATAAGGAATAATACGAGAAGAATAAACACCTTTCTCGTTGGAGAAAATCACCCCTGGACTTCTGTGAATTTGGCTAACAACAACACGTTCAGCACCATTAATGATGAAAGTACCACGATTGGTCATCAAAGGAATATCTCCAAAGAAAATTTCCTTTTCTCTCATTTCACCATTAGAAAACTCCAGGCTGATTGTGGCTTTGAGAGGCACGCTATAAGAGCGACCTTTCTTCTTGCACTCTGTCTCAGAAAACTTGATGTTGTCAAAATCAATCTTGTAGCCCTTATAAACGAGACGCATCTCGCCATTGGGAGCTTCAATCGGGAATGCTGATTGGAACACCTTCTCCAGCCCACAGGCAGGATCAGGGTCCTCTCCTTTATTATAGCGGTTAACTTGAAGAAAGCGTTCATAGCTGTCAAGTTGCACCCCAATAAGATTAGGAAGTTCACAGACCTCTTGGAAATCAGAACCGATGTACGTGCGTGTTACGGCTTTGCCTTTGGCAACCATCATGTACCCTCCAGAGATAAAACAAAAAGACAAAACTCCTTACGGAGTAAAGAAAGACACAGTAGGCCACCGGAGAAAATTACTCGCCGGTGGCTCTCATTGAACAGCAAGACTCGTCGATTACTCGACGGGCTTAACCTCGACTACACAACCAGCAGCTTCAAGCTTTTCCTTGAGAGCAGCAGCATCAGCCTTAGAAACGCCTTCCTTGACAGCCTTATTACCAGCCTCAACCAAGGCCTTCGCATCACCTAGCCCAATACCCGTGATGTTACGGACTTCCTTAATTGCGGCGATCTTCTTGGTAGGATCGGAACTCTTCAGGATTACGTTGAACTCGGTGGGCTCTTCTGCAACAGGAGCAGCAGCACCAGCAGCAGCAGGAGCAGCGGCGGCAGCAGCAGCCTGTACTCCAAACTTCTCTTCCATCATCTTGATGAGGTCAGAAACCTCAAGAACCGTCATCTTGGCAATAGACTCCAAAATTTCTTCTTTAGTAGCCATATTATCTTCTCCTTAACAAAAATATTGTTCTACACAGTCGTAGCAGGTTACGACGAAGACTAAGACTGTGTTAGTTTTCCGATGAAACAACAGGGACGACTTCTTCTTTTGCCTCGCCATCTCCGC
>JBAXZS010000082.1:0-9193 GCA_041670175.1 Sphaerochaetaceae bacterium
CGATACTTGGTGGGATATGTCCCCCAACATGCCTCCTATGATCGGATGTTCCCGGTCTCGGTTGGAGAAGTGGTGAGGATGGGACGGTTGCGTTCCTCTCTTCATCGATATACCAAAGAGGATGATCGATTCGTGCAAGAAGCTCTTGAACAAGTGGATCTTTCAAATCTTCTTGATCGTCCCTACAGCAATCTTTCTGGGGGACAACGACGCCGAGTGCTGGTGGCCAGGGCTTTGGCCGTCCACCCCCAAATACTGTTGCTTGATGAGCCTACGGCAAATATGGACAAGGAAAGCGAGACCAGGTTGTTTGAAACACTTGGAAGACTCAAAGGCAAGACCACTATCATGATAGTCGCTCATGATATGAGCATTGTCTCAGCGATGACTGATCGAGTATTCTGCATCAGTAGCCATGGGCAAGAGGGTTTGGGACGTACTGTAGTCCAACACAAGATGGTTCCTGAGCCCGAGGATACTATGAAATTACGGGTCTTGCATAATGAGGATATCCCGGGAGATGTTTGTCCTCTTAAGGAAAATGAGGAGCAACAGTAAATGAATTTTTTCCAAGCCTTAACCCTACCTTTTATCCGTAACGCTCTCATGGCAGGAATACTTTCCTCAGTACTGTTCGGCATCATAGGCTCTGTGGTGACCGTTCGAAGGATAGCGGGATTGGCAGGATCCATTTCACATGCGGTTTTGGGAGGAATTGGAATTGCTTTATACCTGAATGCAACAGGAAAAGTCCCAGGCCTTCCTCCTTTGGCAGGTGCGGTTGTCTTCGCCTTACTATCAGCAATAATCATCGGCTATGTATCCCTGAAAGGGAAGCAAAGGGAAGACACGGTCATCAACGCTATTTGGGCGATAGGAATGAGTATTGGAGTCCTTTTCATGGCAAAGACCCCTGGGTACACCGACCCCTCGAGTTATTTGTTCGGAAATGTACTGCTCATTTCCAATCAGGATCTCTTTTGGCTCTTTATCCTTGACATCGTTGTCCTTTTTCTGACCCTGAGGTATTATCCTCAGATTGAGGCCTCTTCGTTCGATGAGGAGTTTACCCAAGTGAGGGGCATACAAACACAGAGGATCTTTCTCATCATCCTAGGTATCACCGCCGTCTCAGTGGTATTCCTTCAAACGTACGTCGGGATTGTCATGGTCATCGCCATGCTGACTCTCCCCGCAGGTACCGCAGGTTACTTTGCTAAGAATCTTGCAACAATGATGATCGGCGGCACGCTTTATGCTGCTTTGTTTTCCTTCGGGGGATTGGCCGTCGGTTGGATACTGGATGTCCCGGTGGGAGCAATGACGGTGGTTTTCGCCGGTGCTGTCTTTTTGGGCACGGCTGGTTTCACCCTGCTTAGGAAAAAGATAGCACGACGAAAGAAACAACAGGGGAACTCATGATCATGCTTTCTTGACCTGATAGGTCGCTATCTCCCACAGGCCTTGTGAATCGGCTCCAGTGGCGCTACTGAGCAATCTGTCAAAACAATACCCTTCATGGAGAAACGCAATCTCAAGATGGCAAAGAGCAATACCCAGATCTATTGTGTTGAAATAAGCTCGCTTGCTTTTAGGAATGAAAGATTTAAGCTGAGTATTTTGATACACCATGACCAAGGACCCTTTTTCCTCTATTCTCCAAGGCTGGGTATTACAGGCGCTAGGCGCCACTCTCACCGCTTCCTTCACCTTTGGAGAGAAATCTCCTTGCCATATTTTCCCCATGTCTTTTCTGTTGAATTCAGAAATCCCGGTTCGAAAGTCATGTGCGCTACTCTTTCCAAGAGCAAGCATGATGACATATTCCAACCCAGCAACTTGATGCTCCTTCACCTTGGCCAGTCCATACCAGCAGGAACCAATATTGAGTGAGGCACAATACAGGTCCATTTGTTGCAACATATATCCAGCATTCAAAAGATAATTCGGGTCCTTCTCACTATACATGAGCAAGCAATATTCTCCCCATTTGGCTGTGGTCTCTTTTCTCGGTACTAAAGCGAACTTGACCTTGATCTTCTCATAAAGAGGTATAATGGTTCTTGTTTTCTGAACAATCCCCTCAAGTTCTTCTGTGGTCAGAGTAAGAGTCCCGTCATATTTCCTCATTGATTTTCGTTTAAAGATTGCATCATAGAGTTCTTTCATATATTCTTTATCCTCTCATTTTAAAAAAACTGCAACTAGTATTTTTAATTTCTTTTAATCCAATGACCTATATGATAAAACACCCCTTCCTGAATAAGGAAGGGGTGGGAAAAACGACCCGTTTTCTATCTTACGAATCTTGAGTTGTAATTCTTCCGTTGTGCTACTGTTGTGGCATGCTCCTCACATTCACCATCACAAACAGCATTCCGGTTCCTTCCTTGGAAAGAAGCATCCTCAGCAGAGGAAGCTCTTTGCTGCTGCAACCTTCCCTCTGCGTTCCAGCCTTGTGAGATCCTGAAAGCGTTACTGCGGTTCATGATCCCTGAAGAACATCCGTCAGCTTGATCAGCACTTGCCTGCATAGACCTGACACCTGTTCCCCTGTTGTTGTTCCTGCTGAGGCTACTGGCACTAACGCCCATCACCACGATACCCAATACGATCAAAACCGCTAAAACTCTTTTTGTCATAAATGACTCCTGTTTTTTATTTTTGTCCCTTGGACATCTTGAATATGAAAGATAAAACTTAAAAAAGTATTGAAATTTAGGCTCAATCATAAATCTTGTGGGATTTTCTCAGTTGCAGGGTTTCTGGCATAGTCCTTCCTGCTGGCATCGAAGAGCTTGCGGAAGAACTAATCGTCATCGGGGCAGCCATATCCTTACCTCCTGAGTGTCTTGGTTTTGTTGTTGACCCCCTATCTTTCCTATGGGGATATCACGGGTCGCATGGGCGATGATACCACTCGGAGCGGTTGCCATGCACATGCCCATGATGTCCGTGATTGCCATGGCCATGGAGGGTCCGTCGGCCACCTGGAGGCTTCCGAGAGCTTTTCCTTGATCAGACCCAGTGCGAAGGGCAGCTTGCTCTCCCCCATCAGGTCCTCATGCCTGTCCCTATGCCTCCTTTCCTGGCCACAGGCTCTTTGCTGAAGAGCGGGCTGGATTTGGATTTTCCCCTTCCCCGCTTCCTCGTCCTTTCTCATAAGGGTCTGCTTTGAGGAGGTGAGGATATATCTGCTCTTTTTCAAGGACTGGGCAGCCGTGTCGTCTCCCTCAGGCGGAAGCCTTTCCTGTCCATCCTTGCGAGCCTCGCCAACACCCTTGTCATTGAAGTTCTTTATTACATGCAAGTAATCGGAGGCCACCTGGATGCGGTCCTCCTGTCTGTTGTGTTTGGTAACTAAGCAATGCTGGGACGGTCCTTCCTTATGCAATTATCTTCAGCTTTTTGCTCTTCTCCCTGTCCTGTTCATGGCTGAACTGTTCTTGCATCCCTCAAAAAAATGATTGATCCATTATTTCCTTTTTGAAATCACTACATCATTGCCCAAGCTTTGTCAGAGTTTTGAGAAGCTATTGCTTTTCATCGGTGTTGCTGGTATAGTATTTATGTAAGCAATTCTTACAAGGAGCTGTATATGGATATGCAAGTGTTATCAGTATCATCCAAAGGGCAGGTAGTTCTCCCAATGGAAATGAGAAAGAAGCTCTCAATTGGAAACGGAACCAGACTTGCAGCATATTCTTCTGGGGATGTGATTATGCTCAAAGTAGTCAAACTCCCAACAATTGAGGATTTCAACGCTGCCTTGGACAAGGCACAAGAGTGGGCTGCTTCCGTAGGTTTGAAAGAAGAAGAGGTCAATAAGATTATTAAGGATGTGCGTCAAAGAAAGCGAGAAAAAACCAATTGAGAATAGTCATTGATACAAATGTTTTCATTTTGGGAGTTTTCTTTGGTGGTTATCCTAGAAAACTCATTACTGCAGTGGTAGAGGGAGAAATTGAGTCTTTTGTATCTCCTCAGATTCACGAAGAATATACGGAAATCGTAGAGGAGATGCAGAAACAATATCATCAACGTTTTGACGAAGTGATATTCTCCATATTTCTTAGTAAACTTAGCATTGTTCTTCCTGATAGTAAGATTGATCTTTGTAGAGATCCTGATGACAACAAATTCCTTGAGTGTGCCAAAGATTCAAAAGCCCTATATATTGTTAGTGGAGATAAAGACCTTCTTGTTCTCAAGCAAATGGAGAATATTCAGATTCTTACGGCAAAGGAATTCTGTGACAATTATCTCAAATGATGACTGTACCACTGAGGGGGGGTGTTCACTGAGCGTTTAAACCTATGAAACGTTGCCGGACGATACAAAATGATGTGCAATTTCAGCTCCCACAAAGTTAAACGTTAACGCACTTCAGAGCATGTTGTTAAGAGATTTATCACCAAATAGTGTCGCTGGAAGAACAGTACAGATAAAAAGCCTGCCTCTCGGGCTGGATGGGCCGCCTCCCGGCAACGGTGCACTCCTCCTGCAGCCTCTGCAGGTCGATGTCCTTGGCGGTGGGGCAGGTCCCTGGCGCAATTGCTTATGCGGCATCCTGCATGTGGCTGTGCCCGCAACGGGGGCATATGCACTGTTCGTCATCCTTCCCAAGATGCCCCTGTACCAGAAACATCTCTCTGCCTGATACGGTTCTGATAGTTCCTGCAGTGTGATCGGGGAGACCTACCAACGATGAGGGCAATGTGATATAGGCGGTCCTCCTGTTTGTTGTGTTTGGTAACTAAGCAATGCTGGGACGGCCCTTCCTTATGCAATTATCTTCAGCTTTTTGCTCTTCTCCCTGTCCTGTTCATGGCCGAACCGTTCTTGCATCCCTCAAAAAAATGATTGATCCGAAATTTAAGGACTTTTTAAGATTTTTCCTTTACCATGTTCATAGAGGCAAAAAAGATGAGAGTCCTTATCATTGAAGATGAAGAAGCGCTTGCCGAAGCCATAAAGGAAATATTCAAGAAGGAACACATAACCGCAGAGTATGTACTTGATGGGCAGGAAGGCCTTCAGTGGGCCCTGGCAGGGGAATATGACGCCATCGTCCTGGACCTTCTTCTTCCGTCGCTTGATGGAATCTCAATTCTCAAGACTCTTCGTAGCAAGGGAAAGCAGACACCAATCATTCTCCTTACAGCCCTTTCCAGCATAGAGGATAAAGTCAAAGGTCTGGATATGGGTGCCGATGATTACCTTCCCAAGCCTTTCGATAGTGCAGAGCTGGTGGCAAGAATAAAGACAATCACAAGAAGAAAGGGTGTGGTGCGGACAGAACTGAAAGCCTTTGACCTTGAGCTTGATAGCAAAAGTGCTGAATTGAAAGTAGGAAGCGAAAAAGTAAAACTCAGTGCAAAGGAATACCAGCTAATGGAGAAGTTCCTTACCTACTCTGGTCAAATTTTTTCCAAGGAGCAGCTTTTTACCAGCATCTGGGGTTTTGAGAACGATTCAGCTTACAATACAGTGGAAGTGTACATTTCCTTTCTCAGGAAAAAACTCATATCTTTGCAATCCCAAGCAAGGATTACGACAACCTACGGACTTGGCTATGCACTAGAGGGATAACATGATTAAGAAGCTTCAGCATAAGATTACCATTACGACACTCATTATCACCACCATAATCATTTTTCTCAGCTTATTCGGTATTAATTTTTACGTTAATAAGAAAGATCAAAGAGAATGCAGTTCCAAATTATCAAGGGCAAAGGAACTGATGTTCTCCTCAACCCAACAGATAAAAGGACAATATGGAAGACAGTTTCCACAGAATGTGACCTTATTGGATGAGGGAAGCAATCCTGATCTATGGGAGAACATCATCAATGAGAGAAGTGATAGCGGTACAATCTCTGGTTACCACTATCTTAGGTTTCCCTCCTCAAAAGGAATCACAATACTCACCACTTCTTCCAATGATATGCTATTCTCAACTCTTAAGAAAACAAGTATTCTTGTCGGTTTTGTCGTGTGGTCTTTTATTCTTGTCATGATGCTCTTCATCTCTCCCTGGCTGACCAAGCCGATAGAGGAATCGATTAGGATGCAAAAGCAATTTATCCTGGATGCCTCACATGAAATAAAAACACCAATCGCAGCGATACGAGCCAACGGTGATATTCTCCATGATTCCATTGGAGAAAACAAATGGTTGGAAAATATCCAGACGGAAGCAAAAAGGATGTCGGAGCTCCAAGAAGAGATGTTCCAACTTGCAATGCTCGAATCACAAAAAAATGAAGAGGAATCAAGCTCCTTTGATATATCCAAAGTGATTGAACGAGAAGCCCTTTCCTTTGAGAGTCTCTGCTTCGAACAAGGAATCACCTACGATATTTCCTGCGAAAGCAATATTCCCGTCCATACCAAAAAGCATGCGGTTTGTCAGATTGAACGTATCCTTCTTGAAAATGCATTGAAATACGTGAAAGAGAAAGGGCACATACAAGTCAAGTCTTGGAAGGATAAGAACAAAGCCTGTTTCTCGGTCTATAACAGTGGAGAAGGAATACAAGAAAAGGAGAAGGAGAAGATTTTTACCCGTTTCTATCGTGGTGACATCTCGCGAAGTAGAAAAAGCGGCGGAGCAGGATTGGGTCTTTCGATTGCAACTCAGTTGGTCAAGTCCATGCAAGGAGATATCTCGGTGGAAAGCAAAGAAGGAGAGTGGATTTGTTTCACCGTTACCCTGCCTCGCTAGTTTTTTTATCTCCGTAACCCAAGTGGCTTCCGCCTCCTTTGTTTTTATCCATGATGAATCGATAGGTAAAGACGATTGCCTTGCATGTCAGGTCTTCACATAAATGAGGAGGATCGGTTTCCTGAAAGCCAGAAGGACGTAATTCTCTACATCTCACTGAACCAAACTGCTTGGTGAATTCCTGAGCAAATTCATAGCATAAAGCAACGACTTCCTCTTCTTTCCTGCCTTTCTCCAGAAAATAGATACCAAGAAACATCAGGGATCCCTCAACAAGGCCACACTGGTCCCGATGTCCGCCCGCCCCATGAAGGCCAATGGCACTCAGATATGTCTGTTTCTCTATTGTGATGTGGAAAAGATCACCCAGAGTAGTCAACATAGTACGAGCGCAGTTGATATCACATTGATAATAGGCAGTATGTACTTTATTCTCAATAATCCTCTCGATTTCCATGATACCAGCATAAAAGGAATGCTTGTCTATGGCAAGTTCCTGTAAATCAAGAAGGATGTTGATTTCTTGTAACTAATGATATATCTTATAATTAGTGGTGGGAAATGAAATGTTTAAAAAGATTGTCATGGTTGAAGTTTTCAATGACCCAATCAAGCTTCTTGCGACATTGATACTTACTCAGCTTGTAGCCTCTTTGATCGTCGATCATCTTGGCTATAACCAACTAGAAGTGTTTAGAAGAATCCTTAGTTGTCATTGTTGGGAACATGAAGGTGCGTTTTACCAACAATATTTTGGAGTAAAGAAATGGAAGGACCGGCTTCCAGAAATGGGAAGTAACACTCCTTCGCAATTCAGGAAGAACAAGATGGAAAGCACCAAGGTTGACTATCTTTACCAATTCATCCTTGAGACGGTAAGAGCTGAACTTTGCCATGGACTTTCCTTTGCCTTCGGGTTGTTGATTATCATCAATAATCAACCAAGGCTTATGCTTATGGCAATACTATACATTGTATCCATTAATATACCTTTCATCATCATCCAACGATATAATCGTCCTCGGCTTGAGAAATTGTTGGAAAAGATATCAAATTCAACCGAAGAATTCTTGGTTCCGGTGAAAAGCCTCTATAACTAGAGCCATTTCTTTATTTGTAATGACTTTCTCTTGCAAGCAAGTCATTGTTGGAATACCATACTTATTATGGATATGTATGAACTGACTTCCCATATGAGAAGCCTTATCAATATAATAAATAAAGAGACCTCTTTTAATCCAAACACCATTACTCAGGAAAAAATTGAGAAGTTGAATGATTCTGTTTCCGCTTCCTCCGCCTTCAAGCATGCCCTGGGGAAATATCCTTCCAACATTGAAAGTGAGACTTTTATCATTCCTGTCATCGATGGAGCGATCACCGGATACTATTTCAGAAAACGTGGTATCAGGGAAATGAGTGATGTCACTCCTTTGATAATTTTTTTCCACGGTGGTGGTTGGATGTTCGGGAATATGAACCTATACAACAATTTATGTGCGAGGCTCAGCGACTGTACTCATGCTCCAGTACTTTCAGTTGATTATCGTCTGGCTCCCAAGTATAAGTTTCCAACAGCCGTTGAAGATTGTTATTCGACGCTGGTGTGGGCTGCCGCAGGTTGTAGATATTGGAAGATCGACCCGGATAGGATCTATGTCATCGGAGATTGTGCAGGTGCAAATCTTGCGGCTGTGGTCTCACGTCTTGCCCGTGACAGGAAAGGACCTACTATCGCTGGACAAGTGCTAATCTGCCCCATCACGGATGGACGCATGCGTACCGCCAGTTATGAGAAATTCAAGGATTCCCCTACGTTGACTGACAAACAGGTGGCTTTCTATATTAACCAATATGCCAGGGAACCCAAGGATATACTCAATCCCAATTTCTCTCCTTTGCTTGGACTTGATCAATCACGACTTCCAGAGACCCTGATAATCTGTGCAGAATATGATCCACTGAGAGATGATGGAAGTCTTTATGCCCAGGAGCTTATTCAGGCGGATACCAAGGCAACTTTCCTTGAGGTCAAGAACACCGTGCATGGATTTATCCGCTATTACAAAGCAACAGGCACTGATGAAAGTTTCTGCGCCATATCACAATTTGTATCAGGACGTCCTGTTGACCAAGTCACCCTGATAACCCATAGAGAATATGAAAAGGCACTCAGAAGAGAAATGAGCAACCTCAAGCGTAAGAACAAACATCTGATTCCCATAGAGACTGAAAGTTAATAGTGCGGGGGCTTTTGGGATGGTCTGCTGTCAGATTCATCCTCCATCAGCTCAAGAACCTTCTGTTGGAGCTTATCCACTTGGTTTTGAAGAACTCCAAGTTCCTTGTTCTGGCTTATCACGGCCATATTCAACTCTGTTATGGTTTGCTCCATATAGGCAAGCTTCATCTCCAATTTATCAATCAGTGTTTCATCCATAGTGCTATTCTTACTCGATTTGTTGC
>JBAXZS010000083.1:0-9058 GCA_041670175.1 Sphaerochaetaceae bacterium
CAGAGTACCACAATTCCAGATACGGATCAAGGGAAAACCCCCAGAATTGTTACATTTCAAGGGTTTATGTGGATTATTCGTTTCTTTTTTAAAAATTAGTGGAACTTTTCAGAGAAGTTGACACAGAAGCTTTGGAAGCAGTACGAAACATCAAGAGCGCAATCAACAGCAACAATGGGATAATCAGAAAGGCGTTCATAAGCAAAGGGTTCATCTCCCTTTGTTTTGTGACCGGATCCGCATTGCTTGGGGCAACTCTTCTTTGTGTGTATTGCATCGTGGAAAACGAGACTTTCTCCTCTGGTCCTGTTTGGGCAAAAGTCATCACATGGACATTGATTGCTTTCGCCTTCGCCTATGGAGGCATCCGCAAGATGGTTTTGATTGAGAATACTATCAGGAAAGAGGATATGCGATTATCTTTAAGGCAATTGATGACTTTGCCAGAATTTGAAAAGATTTATTTCGATTCCTATATTACTCTTGCAACAGTTATGGCAATGACTTTTTTCCTGGCAAGAGCCTTTTCAGCTTGGTATCTCTTTCTTCCTATGACATTGCTGTATCTTGGTATTGAAGGTTCCCGTTATGCCGATGTCCTGTTGTTGAAAGACTATCGTCTTATCTCCTTTTTCCTCTATGCCCAAGCAATCGCATTTTGTGCCTTCTTTAGGGGAAACATCATGGTATGGTGCCTCGCCAGTGCGACTTTCTCTCTTTACATGATGGGAGTGGTCCTGCAGCTTGGGAAGGTAAAATGAATAACATCCCGATCTTGGACAAAACCATTCACGAGCCCTCCCGCTTACGAATTCTTGTTTATCTTGCAAGTAGAACAGGGGTAAAGGTAGAGTTTACAACACTCAAGACAACCTTGGGCTTCAGTGCAGGAAATCTGAGCATCCAGCTCAAAATCCTCGAGGAAGCTTCTTTGGTGAAGACGGAAAAAACCATCGAGAAGAAAAAAACAAAAACAACTGTGGAGATCACCACACAAGGAAGGTCTGGGTTGAACCAATATATCAACAATCTTGAGCTGTTGCTTTCCACTTTGATCAAAGAGAAAAACAAATGAACAGCACCCGGCTGCTCACCATTGAGCACCTTAATAAGACTTACCATACAGCAAGCGAGGATGTCCATGCGTTGAAGGATATCAATCTCACGTTTGAGCAAGGAGAGCTCACTTCCATCTCGGGACCTTCGGGAAGTGGAAAAACCACGTTGCTCAATCTTATCGGATGTCTTGATATGGCAACCGATGGCAAGATACTGCTTGAAGGCAAGGACCTGGTGGCAATGAATCAAAAAGAAAGGAACATGGTACGAAGACAACATCTTGGTTTCATTTTCCAAAACTATAATCTCATCCCGGTCCTCAAGGCCTGGGAAAATGTCGCCATGGCACTCCAGGTCCTGGATACAAAACAAAGACAGGCCTTGGCTCTGGAAAATAAAGAAGACATCAAGGAAAAGTGCTTCCAAATGCTTGAGAAAGTGGGACTGAAGGGAATGGAGGAACGGCTGAGCAATGACTTGTCTGGAGGGCAGCAACAGAGGGTTTCCATCGCCAGGGCTCTTGTGAAGTCCCCTTCCCTGATTCTTGCCGATGAACCAACAGCCAACCTTGATTCGGCCAATGGCCTGATGATTCTCACTCTGATTGAGGATCTCAACAAAAGCATGGGGATAACCTGTATCTATTCCAGCCATGACGACTTGGTGCTCGAGCATACCCGGAGAGTCATCATACTCAAGGATGGGCAGCTGCAATGTTCAAAATAGCCCTGCGGAACCTAGGTCGCTATAAAAAACGGACCATAGTCACCACCTTCGCCATAGCGGTCGGGGTCATGACGGCGATTTTCTTCAATGCCATGCTTGTTGGAGCGGATAATGACAGCAAGCGTAATCTCCTTTGGTATGAGACAAGCTGCGCCAAAGTCTTCCCAAAAGGATATTTCGAGGAAAGGAATCTCTATCCTGTGAATTTTCTTATCGAGAGCGAGCAAGGAAAAGAACTGGAATCCCTGCTTCAAAAAGATAAAGTATCCTATACCAAAAGATTCTCTTCTTCCGCAGAATTGTTTTTCCTTGATGAGAAGACAAAGGTGAGCGGGTCTTTAATGGCAATCCTGTACGGAATTGACCTTCAGCAGGACAAGAATGTCTTCCACACCATGAATTCAATTAGTGAGGGAACGATGATTGGAAAAGGAACAGGACAAGTCATCCTGGGTTGCAACCTTGCCTATGACATGAAAGCCCGACTTGGGCAGGAGATGACTATCCAGGTAAAAGGTCGTGGTGGTTTCATCCAGACACTGGATGTCGTTGTACAAGGTATAGTCACCACGGAAAACCCAATCATCAACACCACAGGAGTCTTCATGGACCTGGAGTATCTTGATGACATGCTGGAGCTTGACGGGGCTGTCACTGAATATGATCTTTCGTGGAATACCTCGAACTCAAGCCAGGCAATCAAAGAAGCAAGCAATGCGCTGCCTCTTCTTAAAGAACAATGCTCGGCCATCGGCCTTGACTGCCGTAGTTGGGAGGAACTTGCCGCTGATATTCTCTCTTTGGTGCAGAGCAAGTCGTCATTTTCCAATTTATTGCTGTTCTTTATCTTTCTCATTGCCGCAGTGGGAATCACCAACACCATGGCAATGGCGGTTATGGAACGGAAGAAGGAGATTGGAATGCTCAAGGCTTTGGGCTATACCCAACGGTACATCAAAGGGCTTTTCTTTTTGGAAGGGACTTTGCTTGGGATGCTAGGCTCATTAGCAGGTGTCCTGTTAGGCATATTGGTGACAATTCCTGTGCAACGGTATGGAATTGATTTCTCCTCCATGGTGAAGGACATGAATATTGGATACCGAATAGCGGGAATCATGCATGCGGAATTGACAGGAAAGGAATGCTTGGCCGCCGCATTGCTGGCAATTCTCGCCAGCATGTTCAGCGCATCCTTAGCAGTCAGGAAAGCGGCAAAGGGCGAGATAGCCCAGATATTGAGGAGAATGTGATGACGCTCAGCCTTGCCTATAGAAACATCCTAAGAAACAAGCGGCGTTCAATCCTATCCGGCCTTGCCATCTTCATCGCCGCCATAGTCCTGTGCCTGACCGTCGCTTTTCAGGAAGGCATGATCAATGACATGGTCGAGAATATCAAGAATCATGTCACGGGCAATGTCCTCATCAGGAACAAGGAATATGGCGAGCATGAGAGAATCATGCCATTGCAATTCAACATCCCCAAGGTTGGGGATGTCATTGCGAAGCTAGAGTCCATTCCCAATGTAGAGCGGGCGACTCCCAAGACAAGTATCCCTGTCCAGCTCTATCGGGAGGGAAAGACTCAAAATGCACAGGCTGTGGGTATCGACTTCGCTACAAGTGGGTTCTTCAATCAAAAAGGGACCACCTTAGTGGAAGGCACCCTTGCAAAGGAAGGCACCAAGGAATGTGTAATTACCAAGACCTTGGCAGACAAATACAGCCTTGCCCTTGGGGATAAGTTCACCTTCCTTTCCAAGACAGCCACCTCGGGAAGCAACGGGATGACCGTTACCATCTGCGGCATCGCCCGTTTCCAGGATTCCGATGTGGAGGGAACCAGCTTCTTTCTTCCTTACGACACCCTGGGCAGGATGCTTAGGATGGGTGATGGTTCCTTAGAGATACAAGTCTTCACCACAAAAGAGAACATGGCTTCAAGAATCGAGGAATCCTTGCAACGTTCTGACCTGGAAATACGAAACTGGACGGAAGCCTCAATCATAATCAAGATGCTTCAGTTCACCAAGTTGATTTATCTTTTCTTTGAGATAATCTTCTTTTTGTTGGCAAGTACGGTTATCTTCAACACGACCATGATGTCGGTACAAGAACGAAATAAGGAAATCGGTACCATGGTCGCTCTTGGATATTCCAAAAGACAGGTCATGTTCCTGTTTCTGGAAGAAAGCGCCATATTGAGCTTTTTCGCCTCATTGTCAGGTTCGTTGGTTGCATATGTCCTGATAAGCTTCATGCATGCCGTCGGTTTTGATTTGAATGCAATGGGAGGAGCCGCTGTCAATGGAATGAATTTCAGTTCATGGATTTATCCATGGCTGTCATATAAAGGGTATTTGTCAATCATACTGCTGGGGACGGGTATCGCTGTCCTTACCTGTACCATTCCTGCAAGGAGAATCTTAAAGATGGAGCCTGCCGTCGCACTCCGGTCAGATTGCTAAAAAGGAGCAAATCAAATGAAACGATTCTTGACAATGATAACAATCACCTTGTTGGCTCTTTCATTAAGTGCCGAGGATATCAATTCAATTCTTGAGCATTATCAAAAAAACATTGACCTGCAATCATTAGTGATGGAAGCAAAGCTTGTCATCAAAGACAGCCTGGGTTCTTCAACCTCAGAAATACGGAGCTATACCAGGAAAGGGGGAGATACCCGTCTAGATGTGATTGGAGGACCGGACAAGGGACAGAAAATTCTTAAGAAGGACTCGGCTTTATATTTGTATTACCCTGATAGTGAAGAAATAATCCGGCTACAAGGAAGCAATTTGAAGGACTCCTTTCTTGGAAGTGATTTCTCATATGAGGATTTGACCAGGGATAATGACATCCAGAAGAATTACGAGGGGACGCTTCTCGATGAGAATGGGTATTTCCATGTCATGCTCAAGGCAAAGAACAGGAAACAGACATATCAACAACAAGAGCTTTGGCTAGATAGGAATACCTATGTCCCAGTCAAGACCATCCTGTATAGTGCAAGTGGCAAGGCCCTGAGGCAAATTGAAAGCAGTGATATAAGGAATATCGATGGCTCTTCCTTTGCCATGGAATCAAAGGTGGTTGAATTGTTGAAGAATAACAGCAGCACGACAATGACCATAACCAAGATTGAGTTGAATACCCTGATAAAGGATAGCATCTTCACCAAGGAGGATCTTGCATGGTAAAGAAGCTCTTACTGGTAAGCTTTCTCTCCTTTTCCATTGGCTCCCTTTTCGCTTCGATATCCATAGGGGGAAAGACAAGCCTTTCCCTATCAGGAAATAAGGATACCCAAATCTCAACAGCACTGACCACTTTGCAATTCGATGTGAAGAGCGATGAGCTCAAGGGATGTTTCGCTTTGAGCCTCCAGACTGATAGCATAACCAAGACCACAATGGTTTCTCTTTTCAAAGCCTATGGGAAGTACCGTAACGGGAACTTCCAATTGCTGGCAGGCAAGGCTCCTCTTCCTTGGGGAGGAGGCTCGTATTTCAATGCGGGGAATCTTCTATTCCCCGATACTGCTACTATCGATGAGACCTATTACGTCCCGACCACCTATCTGGTGCAGGCTCAACTGGGTATCATGAAAGGCCTGTATATAGAAACCGTGGGACTACTTCCTGTCGAGAACACGAAAGAAGCAATCGCATCCAGAGTCAGGTATGAAATCGGGACCCCCCTTCTTGATTCAGTTGAAGCAAGTTGTATCTATCATTTTGATGACAAGAGCTTTTGGTATTCTCTTGGGATAAGTGGGAATCTGTATTTTGATATGGGTCTTTATGCCAAGACAACAGCAGCGAATTTCATCGATGATTTGAATATTACCGCCTTTGCCATGAAATTCTTTCCCATAAAAGACAACCAACTGTTGGTAAGGGGAGAACTTTCCTGGAAGCGGTCAGGTCTGGCTCATCTTCTGATGGTCTCTGCCACGATATCAGACAAACTCATCATCTCAGCCTATTGGCTTGATGATACGGTTACAGGAACAATAAGCTACAAGCCTCTCAGTGGTTTAACGATATCCCTTGGAACCTCGTATGAGACCACATGGTATGGAACAGCACAGATAAAATGGGCTTTTTAGGGTTCTTCTATTTCAAGAAAGGATTGAGAGAAATTACAGGAACACTAATCTTCTTTTCGGAATTCCCCGCAGATATCTATCAGTACATACCTGTTATACGTAATTGCGAGTGGCCGCCCTTTCCGTTTTTTTGTACTGAATCAAAGTAGAAACAATTTCATTCATCCTGTAAAATATGGAAGACAGAGCTATGGCACTTGGCTTAGGTATTACGGAGAGAGAACAACCAATACTAAAATTACCAGCGGAGATGAATATGGATATTATTTCTTTGGACAAGAGCAATATTGAAAGGGAGCACATTTGTTGTGCAATCGGAGCTGATAAGACGAACAGAGAAAGGGCACAAACCAAAAAGAATTGGATGGTTAGTCAATTTCCCAACGGACTTGTGTTCAAGAGAATGAACGAGCGAGGAAAGGTCTTTATCGAATACATGCCGATAGAAGCAGCATGGAAACCAATCATAGGTAAAAATTTCATGGTGATAAATTGTTTATGGGTGGCCGGCAAGTTCAAAGGGCAGGGATATTCCAAGGAGTTGCTTGGTGAATGTATTGAAGATACGAAGAAAAACAAAATGGATGGGGTTGTCGTGGTAAGCAGTATAAAAACAAAAGCGTTTTTAACCGACAAGTCTTTCTATATAAAGCATGGATTTGAGGAAATTGACACGGCTCCCCCTTATTTTGACCTGCTGGCATACAGAATCAACAAGGCAGCAGTTCTTCCTCAATTCACCGAAAAAGCAAAAAAAGGAGAATGTGAGAATAAGCAAGGGGTGACAATCATCTATTCACATCAATGTCCGTTCATGGAAGAGTACACCCTTGTCCTCGAGAAGGTAGCAGAAGAAAGGGGAGTACCAAGCAGAAGAATCCTCCTGAGGAGTTGCAAGGATGCAAAAGAGAATGGAAGTCCATTCGGAACATTGGGAATCTACTATAATGGAAAGATACTGACCCATGAATTGATGACAGGAGATAAGTTTAAGAATTTGTTGAATACCGTCATTGCAGGATAAAGGAAATAATAAGGGCACTTTGAGCAGAAAAAACGGCAAGCCCTTGTCTTCTAATTTTGACAAGGAGAAATAGCCTCCAGGTTCTTTTCCATCATTTGAATCGCATATTCTGCTCCTCCAAATTTCATCATTTCCCTTTGAAGTCTTTGTACGAATTCCGTATACTCGCTCTTTTTCTGTATCTTGTCTCTTAACCATTCAGTGTTGAAATCAGCTACCTCTCCCATCACTCCTGTTTTATTATCAACAATTTTTTTTGCATTATATCGTCTCTCAAATATGGCACCGGGGAATACAATCACAGGGACCCCATTCTTCATTGACTGCATAAGAGTGTTCTGTCCTCCATGGCAAATGACCCAATCACTTCGTGGAATCACTTTTCCCGCATTATAGTATGGCCGGATAACCACATTCCCCATACGAATCTCTTTTTCCTTTATCATTGCCGCAACTAAGAATTGTATTGAGGAATCATCAGGATAAATTAAGGGTAATACTTTCTTTATTGTTTTCAATGGTATGGAACCAGTTCCCAAATATACAAATATATAGCGCTTGCCAAGTTCAAGCCGATATTCATTGTCCTTGATGGTCTGAAAAGAATGTAACAAAGCTCCGGTAAATACATAATCCTTGGTGTCCTCCGCTATGTCTTCCAACTCGGGAATTGAAGGGATTATTTTCATCACTCCTTTCCTGTCAAAGAAATCCAATTCCTCAAGCTGACTCTGGCTATATCCTTTCAGCACTTTATTTACCGATTTAAGCATCTTGGCATAAGGGAAGGTGTCTTTTCCCTTTTGCATCACACTTGCATAGGTGCAGGCAAGTGGTCTGTTTGTAATTCCAGAGACCAGAAAAGCTCCAGGATCCATCTCTGTGAACAACATATCTGGGGCGAACGATTCAACCGCGGCTAATTCCGATTCAACTAGTCTTTGCAAATAGGCATACTTTGTCATTCCAGAGATAAAGAAAACAAACCATATGTTCCCAACTTCCATGCCGGACTTCACAGGAATGGACATATTCTGACTATGTTTCTCAATACAATGAGATAAGAATCTTGGTAAACCAAACATAGTTGGCTGAGGACTGGCAAACACTTTATAGTTCAAGTTCTCCAGCCTTTCCTTTAAGGCCCCTGATGCGCAAAAAGCAATCTCATGATTACGTTTTACCGCAGCTTCCGCAATAGCTAGAACACGAGTAAGGCTGCCCCAAGTTCCTGCTGAAGGAGAAAACAAAGGAATCAGTATCTTCATAACGGTAGTCCCTCCTTCAATGTGATTATCTATCATAGCACTTCGAAGAGAATTATATGTATTCAATGTACCAAGAACAAATTCTGATAATCCCTTTAGACCCTTCCTATTGGCACCATACGCAAGTTGACTGTTCTGTTAGAAAGTTTCTTTGGGTATTCCATAAAAAGATACCACATAATGGATTTACAGATGAGGATACAAGGAATCAACTTTGACTTAATCCTATCAAATCCACCCTAAAACATGGACCCCTAGAATTCCTCTAAGGGCCCATGCCGTCCGCTGGTGCAGACACGAGGTAGTATCTCTAGAATCGGGCTAGGATTGCTCGACTTCCAGACAAGATAATATGAAAGGTCCTACACCCTTGAAATCGTCTGTGGCGATTTTCTCTTTGATGTAGTACTTAAAGGAGCCATCGCGGTAAGGGTTTCCTCCTAATCCTGCGACGCTACAAATCCCTCCTAGGTGATATTCATTATCGAGATATCGGTTCTTCATCCCCTCAAAGGCCTTGAGAGCAGCCTTCTTGTATTCCTTATTGTCCACTATCCCAACTCTTAGTGCCTTCAGTAAGGTATAGATGAACATACTGGTTCCTGAGGTCTCAAGGTAATTACCTACCCTGTCTGGTTCATCCAGTACCTGGAACCACATCCCTGTGACCGAGTCCTGGACTTTCAGTATCGCAGGAATAAGTTGCCTGATGATTTTCTCTAGAATATTCCTTCCTGGATGGTCAGTTGGTAAATAGTCAAGGACATCAAGGACCGCCATGCAATACCAGCCCATAGCCCTGCTCCAGAAATGAGGGGAAAGCCCTGTGTTGATATCCGACCATCGCTGGCCACGGGATTCATCATATGCA
>JBAXZS010000084.1:0-9054 GCA_041670175.1 Sphaerochaetaceae bacterium
CGGAAGATCTTTCTTTCCTAACCTTCCGACTGAAGAACTCTTCACCACACCTGATAGGACCCGCGCCGAGGGGTATATCACCACAACAAAGCCGGTGTCCGTGCTCGAGACGACTACAGAGCAGGTCAGACTCACCTTTAAGGCAGGGAGAGTAGTAGATTACTCGGCAAAGGTCGGCAAGGCTGCCATGGACAGATTTTTCTCTATTGATGAGGGAACTCATCGGATTGGAGAATGCGCTCTTGTCGATGAAGGAAATCCCATTGCACAAAGCAATCTTCTCTTCTCCTCGATCCTTTATGACGAGAATGCATCTTGCCATATCGCCTTGGGAGCCGGCTATCCCAAATGCCTTACCAACAGCAATGAATTGCAGGATGAACAGCAACTTGAGAGCGAGGGTTGCAATCAAAGCCTGATGCACATCGATTTCATGGTCGGCTCAAAGGAAATGCAAATAATTGCCACCTGTAAAGATGGCAAGAAAGTGCAGATACTGAGAAACGGAAGGTTTGTCCTTTAATTTAGGTCGCTGATAAGCTTAAGTCCGTTAAGGGTGTGCATGGGGACCAGTTCATCGATACGGGGGATTAATCCCGCGATTGTGCAGGAGAGGCCTCCTGTGGCTATCACATAAAGGGTGCGTCCCAATTCAGCCTCCGTTCGGTTGATTATGCTGTTGACCAATCCGCTGTAGCCAAACATAATGCCACTTCGGATTGATTCGGTGCTGTCCCGTCCGATAACAGATTCGGGAACTTTCAGCTCGACCTGAGGCAGTTGGGCTGTATTGCCAAACAAGGCATTGGTCGCAGTGAGCAACCCAGGAGCAATGGCAGCTCCAAGTACACAACCGTCTGAAGAAACAGTGGTGAAAGTCAATGCGGTGCCGAAGTCAACGACCATCACATCCTGATCTTTCTTCATCCAATGGGCACAAGCGGCATTGCACAAAAGGTCGGAACCAAGTTCCAAAGGGATAGTCTCATTCTTTAAGCCGGTATTGACAGTATGGGTCACCATCAAGGGCTCAACCTCAAAAAGTCGTTGTACATTCTTCTGCAAGGAGCGAGTCAGGTTGGGAACGACACTGCTGATCACCGCCCGGTCGATATCGTCCTTCTTGATGCCGGCATGAGACAGAAGACTGTCCAGCACAACAAAATACTCATCACTGGTTTTCCTCAAATCACTATACACACGAAAGGTTTGTACCCATTTTTTCCCATCATGGACGGCAAAAACAATGTTTGTGTTTCCAATATCAACTGCAAAAAGCATTCCGTCCCTCCTTAGATAGCCAAGGAATGATGGCTACCCTCATACATTTTATCTCTTTGAGCCTTGATGGACTCATCGGTAAGGTAATCCTCGAATTTCATCATCTTATCAATTATACCGTTTGGAGTAAACTCAATGATTCTATTTGCAATAGTATCGACGAACTGATGGTCATGACTATTGAATAAGAGAATACCGGTAAAATCTATGAGCCCGTCATTCAATGCCGAGATGGATTCCAAATCAAGATGGCTTGTCGGCTCGTCGAATATCAAACAATTCGCTTGCTGCATCATCATACGTGCCAAGACACAACGTACTTTCTCTCCGCCGGAGAGCACCGTGCAATCTTTCAAGGCCTCATCCCCGCTGAACAACATCCTTCCCAGGAAAGAACGGACAAAAGTATCATCCTTCTCCTCGGAATAGGCACGAAGCCAGTCGGTGATGGAGACATGGTCCTTGAAGAAAGCCGAATTATCCTTGGGAAAATAGGACAAACTCGTGGTGACACCCCATTGGAACGAACCGCTGTCCGCCTCTATGTTACCAGCAAGAATCTCGAAAAGTAAGGTTTTTGCATAATGGTTCGGTCCTATGAACGCTATCTTGTCCCCGCTGTTTACAACCAGGTTGAAACCGTCCAGGACTTTTTGTCCATCAACAACCTTTGTCAGATCATGAACTTCCAATATGTTCCTGCCACAATCTCGTAAAGGTTTGAAAGCGACATAAGGAAAACGGCGGCTTGACGGCTTGATGTCATCAACCGTGAGCTTGTCGATGAGTTTCTTGCGGCTTGTCGCCTGCCTGCTCTTTGCTGCATTCGAGGCAAATCGCTGGATGAAGTCCTTTAATTCGGAAATCTTCTCTTCCCTTCTTTTTTTATCATCCTTCATCTGCTTGCTTGCAAGCTGACTGGACATGTACCAAAAATCATAATTTCCCACATACATGGTAATCTTGGCATAATCAATATCAGCAATATGGGTGCATACACTGTTGAGAAAATGCCTATCATGGGAAACCACGATAACGGTGTTCTCAAAATTCTCCAGAAAGTTCTCAAGCCAGGAGATCGATTCCAGATCCAGATGGTTTGTAGGTTCATCAAGCAACAGTATGTCAGGATTCCCAAAGAGAGCCTGGGCAAGCAATACCCGCACCTTTACGTTATCCTCCACCTCTGACATTTTCTTGTCATGCAAAACAGTGGGGATCCCAAGTCCATCAAGCAACTGTGCCGCCTCGCTCTCGCTTTCCCATCCCCCAACGTCACTGAACTCGGATTCAAGCTCAGCGGCCTTGATCCCATCAGCCTCGGAGAAATCAGGCTTGCTATAGACCGCTTCCCTTTCTTTCATGATGGTATAGAGCTTGTCATACCCCATGATGACTGTATTGAGAACTGTATAGTCATTAAACGCAAAATGGTCTTGCCGTAAGACAGTAAGCCTTTGTCCCGGGGTAATAATAACATCCCCTGTATCCGGCTCTAATTCACCGCTTAGAATCTTTAAAAAAGTTGACTTGCCGGCACCATTGGCGCCGATAATACCATAACAATTTCCAGGAGTGAACTTGATGTTGACATCCTTGAAAAGAATCTGAGTCCCATAGGCAAGGGAAATGTTGGAAGCTGTAATCATCTGCATATCCTTAAAATCGTGATAAGTTGGGAAAAAAAAAGACAACCAAAGGGTTGCCTTATATCAATTAGTTCCTACGGGAATCGAACCCATATTTAGAGACTGAGAATCTCCTGTCCTAACCATTAGACGAAGGAACCGACGCCTGGGATGAAGGGATTCGAACCCCTAAAGGCAGAACCAGAATCTGCAGTGTTACCATTACACTACATCCCAATCAGAAATCCTTGGCAAGAATACGAGAAAAACTTGTAAGTGTCAAGGGTACTTTCCGAATTAATCATACTGTTTCTTAAATGCACTTACCCGCGCACTTGCAGAAACAGAGAAATCATCGTGGATTCCGTCACAGAGATATTTATATGCAAGACCTGCAACCATGGCGCCATTATCGGTACAAAGTTTCAAAGAAGGAAAACTCGTCGTAATACCCGCTTTCTCAAAATCCTTGAGCTCGCTTCTCAATAAACTGTTGGCAGCGACTCCTCCCCCTGCACTCAGACGTTGCAACCCGGTATCCTGAAGAGCAAGTTTGACTCGTCTGACAAGCATTCCAACAGCACAACGTTGAAAGGAAGCTGCAATATTCTCAGGGCTTTTCTCGCTTTTCCCGTCCCAATACTTATCCAGTTGATTTATCACAGCGCTCTTCAGCCCACTGTAAGAGATATCGTAGGGATGACCCTCTTTGTTAAGAGACGCCCCGGGAAACAAAAAGGAATTGGGATTCCCATTCTTGGAAAGCCGATCGATGACAACCCCGCCAGGATATCCTAAACCATAGTTTTTTGCCACTTTATCAAAGGCCTCACCAATGGCATCGTCGATGGTTGTTCCCAATACGTCGATGGCATCATAACTGTTGACTTTACAGATGACAGTATGCCCTCCAGAGACAAGCACACCCAAATAGGGGTATTCCAAAGGGTTCTCTATCTGAGAAGCATACAAATGGGCCCGAATATGGTCTATGGTGATAAAAGGTACATCAAGAGTCGCAGCAAAACCCTTCGCAAAATTCAAGCCAACAAGCAAAGAACCCATAAGACCGGGTCTATTGGTTACCGCAACCGCGTCAATATCGGAGACACCCAACCCTGCCTTGCTGATTGCTGCAAGAACAACCTGCTCAATCCATTCTGTATGAAGTCTGCTTGCCAGTTCAGGCACAACCCCTTCATAGGGTTTATGTAATTCAATTTGGGTAGCAATCACATTACTCAAAATCTCAGAGCCGTCACGTACCACTGCTGCACTGCACTCGTCACAGCTGGTTTCAATTCCTAACACATTCATAGGTTTTCATCGTCCTCAAAATCATCAAAGAAATCCTCGCCAAACAACATCTCCAATTGGGCGACAACTCCTTCTTCAGTAGGAATAGAGGCTATTTTATATAACTGAGATAAATCGAGACCGCTTTCCAAAGCTCCTGGGTACATATCTAATAGGAATTGAGCAACTTCTGGCTGCCAACTCTGACCAACCTGGGTGCTGGGTCGCTTCTTGCTTGATTTGACCATCACCACGCAATCATTGGGGATAAAGCGAACTTCACTTACCTGTACTTTCAAGCTTGCCACTCCTTATTGTCCCATAGACTATCGACAATCCGGACCTTGGTCAAGAAAAATCACCCAATGCAAATCATATTAATTCATCTTTACATTATGGTAGGAAATTGGGTAGAATGCAATGGTCCTTTTGCCAAAGTAGCTCAGTGGTAGAGCAGCTCACTCGTAATGAGCAGGTCAAGAGTTCGACTCTCTTCTTTGGCTATATCTAAATCTACTGTTGAGTGCAGGATTTTTCTTTTTCAATACCCCTAGGCAATAATTGGCAGTCGTTAGTGTCCCCTTCCTTGTTTGGATTTTTGCGATACAGGAAGGAAATCCTGTGTTTTTACACATCCGAGCTATAAGAAACTCGGGTAAACCTAAAAATCCAGGGGACTGAGGTTTTGTTTTCCACCCATGAATCACTACATTGACGTCCTTGAACCACCCCACCTCATTTCTTTTTCTTATTTTTCATTTCCAGCCCCAAAAACTACAAAGAGGATCTAGTGGCAAGCTAAATCCTCCTTGTTCCGAAAGAAAAGAATATCTTTATTTTTTCAGTTGAAGTACCGCTTGGGCTGCTGCCAGACGTGCAATGGGCACTCTGAAAGGAGAGCAGGAGACATAATTCAAACCAACTTTCTGGCAGAAAGCAATGGTTTTTGGATCTCCTCCATGCTCACCACATATGCCCAAGATGATATCCTTGCGTACCGATCGTCCAAGATCTGCGGCCATCTGCACCATCTTGCCCACACCCTCAATATCAATCGTGGCAAACGGGTCATATTCATAGAACTGCTTGTCGGTATCATTCACATAATGCCCAAGGAACGAGGCCGCATCATCTCGGCTGAAACCACAGGTCATCTGTGTCAGGTCGTTTGTCCCGAAGCTGAAGAACTGGGCTCCTGCACGAGCAATCTCATCTGCGGTGATAGCAGCTCTTGGAACCTCAATCATCGTTCCCATGAGGTACTCGATATGGGTCCCGGAGGCATTGAAGATGTCATCGATGATTTCCTTGGCTTTCTTCTGGCAATACTCGAATTCCTTGTAGTTCCCTACAAGCGGGAACATAATCTCGGGATGCACCTTGATGCCTTTTTTCGATACATTGATGGCCGCCTCGATGATGGCCCTCACCTGCATCTGAAGAATCTCAGGGAACACAATGCCAAGACGACAACCTCTGAAACCAAGCATCGGGTTGAACTCATGCATGGAGGCTGTCTTCTGAGCGACCTCCTCCACACTGATACCCATTTGCAAGGCCAGTTCATGACGACTTGTATGATCATTGGGTAAGAATTCATGAAGAGGAGGATCCAATAGGCGGATAGTGGCAGGAAGTCCATCAAGTTCTGTGAACATCGCCTCAAAGTCACCTCGTTGCATAGGAAGCAACTCATCAAGGGCTTTTTTCCTTTCCACGATGTTGTTCGCCAGAATCATCTTGCGGACACTCATGATTCTATTTCCACCAAAGAACATATGCTCTGTCCGGCACAACCCTATGCCCTCTGCACCAAGCAACTTGGCCATATGGGTATCATTGGGCGTGTCGGCATTGGTGAACACCTTCATGGTCTTGATCTCATTGACGTAAGACATGAACTCCTTGTAATTCTGGAACACAAGGGATTCACTCTCAAGCATCTGACCATTAAGCACCTGGACTATCTCACTAGGACGGACAGGGATCCTTGTCGCGTAGATGCTGCCAGTGAACCCATCAATGGACATGTAGTCACCCTCATTGACCGTCACTCCATTCACTTCAAGATATTTCTTAGGTTCATTGACACGAATCTCACCCGCACCGGAAACGCAAGGACAACCCATCCCGCGGGCGACAACAGCCGCATGGCTGGTCATACCACCACGACAGGTGATGACACCCCGGGAGACGGCCATACCACCGATATCCTCAGGGCTGGTCTCTGTCCG
Organism: Sphaerochaetaceae bacterium; assembly: GCA_041670175.1. Taxonomy (GTDB): domain Bacteria; phylum Spirochaetota; class Spirochaetia; order Sphaerochaetales; family Sphaerochaetaceae; genus JBAXZS01. Next base: position 6,440 of record JBAXZS010000084.1, read on the forward strand.
AACAAGAATGACATCCTTGCCAGTCGCAGCGACTTCCTCAGCCTTAGCAGCAGTGAAGTACACTTGCCCGCAGGCCCCTCCTGGAGAGGCGTTCAAACCATGGGCGACTTCCTTGATACTATGATCCCGAATGACCTTGGCATCAAGAATTGGAGCAAAAAGCTTGGAGAATTCGGCGGCTGGCACACGGCTGACCGCGGTCTCCTTGCTTATCAACCCCTCTTCCACCATCTCGACTTGGGAACGCAACCAGCTGAAAATGGTTCTCTTTCCACCACGGGTTTGCAACATATACAATTTGCCTTCCTGGATGGTGAATTCCAAATCCTGCATATCACGGTAATGCTTTTCCAGTTTCAGACGGATATCAGCCAGTTCATCATATACTTTTACATTGACAGCCCTTAGAGTCTCAATAGATTGTGGAGTACGAATACCGGCAACGACATCCTCTCCCTGGGCATTCATCAAGTATTCACCATAAAAGCGATTTTCTCCTGTGGAAGGATCACGGGTGAAAGCAACACCGGTACCACTGGTCTCCCCCATGTTCCCAAATACCATGGACTGCACGTTCACCGCAGTTCCAAGTAATCCCCTGATATCATACATCTGACGATATTTGATCGCCCTTTCATTATTCCAACTTCGAAATACCGCATCAATAGCCTTGAACAGCTGGTCCTGCGGCTCAGTGGGAAAATCCTCCCCGGTATACCGTTTATAAACACGCTTATATCTTCCAATAACTTCCTTAAGGTCTTTGGCATCAAGCTCTATGTCGAATACCTTATGCCCCTCATCCTTCACATCCTGGAGTGCGCTTTCAAATTCAAAATGAGGCACCCCCATGACCACATCTCCAAACATCTGAATGAAACGACGATAACTATCCCATGCAAAACGCTCATTACCCGTCTTGGAAATCAAAGCATCCACCGTATCGGGATTAAGACCAAGATTCAGGACCGTGTCCATCATTCCCGGCATGCTCTGTGCGGCACCACTGCGAACAGAGACAAGTAAGGGATTCTTCTTGTCACCAAGCCTGGCACCCATGAGGGTCTCCAATTTCTTGAGGTTATCCAAAACCTCTTCCCTAAGTCCATTTGGGTATGAACCATTGTGTTCATCAAAAAAAGCGCAGGCTTCCGCGCTAATTGTAAATCCTGGAGGTACAGGCAGTCCGATACTGGTCATTTCCGCAAGATTAGCACCCTTGCCTCCAAGGATGTCCTTCATCTGGGCGGTTCCATCCGCTTTTCCGGCACCGAAGAAGTATACATAATGAGATTTCTCAGCCATGAAGTAATTCCTTCCTTCTGTTCTTTTTTAGTTTATTCTCTACTTTGTACGGGTGAATCGTAATCACAGTTTGACAGGCTGTCAACCGAAATAAATAACAAACCTTTCTTTTTTGTCATCTTTTTACTACTTAAAGAATAATCATGTTTATTTATGAAACAGTATTCCGAAATAAATGAATCTTTTTCACATTTTTGAACCAGCAGCGAAAAATACAATTAAGTCATTTTTATTAATAAAAAGCATTCAAAAAACATTAAGGAAATATATCATTTAAAAACTAAGATATGACCACTGGATTGCATACTCGATAAAAGAATATGTTTCGCGCTTCTTTTTGTAGAGAGTCAAGCAAGCCGGCCGCCTCAAAAAAAATCCGGTATAGCGCTCAGCCAGTACCGGATTCATCTCATGAGCGAGTGGTTTCATCTGCACACTCGTGTCATTTTTCTATCTCAAATCCTGAGTTTTAATCCAGTCCTGATCGGTATAAGTCCTGTTCTCCCCGCACATAGACCAAATGAAGGTATAGTTTGTGGTACCGCAACCGGCATGGATGGACCACGATGGGTTGATCACCGCCTCCTCATTGTGCATCACGATATGACGAGTCTGGGTAGGCTCACCCAGGTAATGGAATACAACCTGATCAGAAGGAACATCAAAATAGAAATAGACTTCCATCCTTCTCTCGTGGGTATGCGCCGGCATGGTGTTCCACACAGATCCGGTCTGCAACTGGGTCATACCCATGGATAGTTGACAGGTCTCCAACACATCCGGATGGATATACTGGTTGATAATCCGCTCATTGCTGTCTTTCAACGACCCCATCTTCACATGCTTTGCATTATCATATTGGATAAGTTTGGTTGGAAATGTGGCATGGGCAGGACAACTGTTCATGTAGAACTTTGCGGCTTCCTTTGCATTCTTGCTTGCAAAGCTTACCTTCTTCGCCCCCTTCCCTATATACAAGGCATCAAAATGATTGACATTGTAGACCTTGTCATCGACGGTCACGATTCCATCTCCCCCAATGTTTATCATCCCAAGTTCCCTTCTCTCAAGAAAATAGTTAACACCAAAATCTTTCATGGCATCAATGTTCTTGTCAAGAGCGACAATCTTGTCGCTGGGCATGATCCCCATGGTCACAATTCTGTCTACATGTGAGTATACACCGCTGACATCATCGGCCTTGAAAACATCCTGAATCAAGAATTCCTTGCGAAGCTCCTCGGTGTTCATCCGAGAAAACGGTTCCTTTCCTGTTGAATAGCGAATATCCATAGTTTCCTCCTAATCTA